>JAJXXN010000086.1 GCA_021781075.1 Acidobacteriota bacterium
GAGGCGCTGGCTGTGGCGGGGCGCGTGGGGTATCCGGTGCTGGTGAGGCCCAGCTACGTTCTGGGCGGGCGCGCCATGGTGATAGCCTATGACGCCGATGCGGTTGCAACCTACATGCGCGAGGCGGTCGAGTACTCGCAGGAACGGCCGGTGCTGGTCGACCACTTCCTGGAAAGCGCCATCGAAGTCGACGTGGATGCGCTTTCTGATTCCAAGGACGTGGTGATTGCCGGCATCATGCAGCACATCGAGGAGGCCGGCATTCACTCGGGCGATTCCTCCTGCGTGCTGCCTGCGGTTGATATCCGCGAAGAGACACTGGAGACACTCCGCAGCCACACGCGCAAGCTGGCCCTGGCGTTGCAGGTTGTTGGCCTGGTCAATCTGCAATTCGCAATCCAGCGCGACCGCGAAGGCCAGGACCACGTTTACGTCATCGAAGTGAACCCACGCGCCTCGCGCACGGTCCCCTATGTTTCCAAGGCGACAGGGATTCCGCTTGCCAAGGTTGCGGCGCGCCTGATGACCGGGCGCAAGCTGGCAGAGTTGTTGCCGGAGTTTGTGGCGAGCGGCAAGGACCTGCCGACAGGCGGGCATTTTTATGTGAAGTCGCCGGTCTTCCCGTGGAATAAATTTGCCGGCGTGGACACGGTGCTGGGCCCCGAGATGCGTTCGACCGGCGAGGTGATGGGCGTGGCCGAGGGCTTTGGCGAGGCCTTTGCGAAGGCGCAGCTCGCGGCCGGGCAAATGCTGCCGCAGCGAGGCACGGTCTTTTTCAGCGTCAACGACCAGGACAAGCACGCAGCGGTGGAGCTGGTGCGCCGCTACATTGACCTCGGGTTTGAGATTGTGGCCACATGGGGCACGGCGGACGTTCTACAAGCGGCGGGGATCCACGTGGAGCGGGTCTTCAAGGTGAAAGAGGGCCGCCCCAATGTTGTTGACCTCATCAAGAGCGAGCGAATTCAGCTCATCGTCAACACGCCACGCGGGCAGGATACGTTCTTTGATGAAAAGGCGATCCGACGGGCGGCGGTTACCGCGCGCATTCCCACCATCACCACACTGGCGGCAGCCAAGGCCGCGGCAGAGGGAATTGCGGCGATGCAGCGGCAGCGAATCACAACCTTTGCGCTGCAAAACCTGCACGCGGAGCGGTAATCGCCCATAAAAAAAAGACCCTGGCCAAGAATCATGGATACAGGGTCTTTTTACGCGGATTGCAAGCTATTCACTACCGCAATGTGACGTCGCGAAGCAGGTAGCTGGATACAACCTTGACATTTTCAAACCGCTTCTCTGTCCGCTTTTGCCACGCCGCATCATCAGCGCTCAACTGTTGGCGGATTGAGTAAACCTTGTCCGGCAATCCATCGAGAGCTGCCATGTCCTTATAGGTGATGGAGAAGCCGATGCTCCAGTCATCAGGACCCGCGGTTGTTTGGTTGACAAAGACCTGATAGTCGAGTATCAGGCCGGCCTTTTTTTCCGCCTCCCAAAGAGGAACAATGTTCTGCTTCAGGTCATCGGCAAATGCTTTGCCATGGCCCGGGAAGACATTGAGAAGGGTGACGCGTACGACATGGCCCTGGTTATAGAGGACCTGAGCCGAAGCGAAACTGGCTGATGCAAGGAAGATTCCGAGCATGGCAATAGTTACGGCACGCAAAGTGCGTTTCATCTGTACGACCTCCGTTGTACTGTGATCACACCCCGGGGAAAGGATGCGCAATGCCATCAATATGATGAAATTGGCATTGGCGCGATGGTACAGTACCACAGTTGCCTTGGGAAGCAAGAAGAAAAGTTTAACTTGATGAGTGTGAAACAGTTTTAATGCATCGAAATAGTGATTTTATGGTGCGCCCGGAGAGATTCGAACTCCCGACCTACTGATTCGTAGTCAGTTGCTCTATCCAGCTGAGCTACAGGCGCACACTGAGATTGCGATTACGACCAATTTAGAATAACAGGATTTTGATTGTGCCGCAACGTTCAGGCTATGGCCGGCTGTGGCGCAGGCTGCTCGGGAATAAGCGGCAATTGCTCAATAATTTCCAGCCCGGTTTGTTGGATGAGGCGTGAGACAGTTGCAGGGTTCAGGCGTGTGGCGTCGTACTCAACGCGCAAGGTTGAGGCGGCGCGGTCGAAGCCCATGGAGCGAATACCATAGACCTCGCGGGTGCGGGCAAGGGCCGCGGCAACTTCCTCCGTGGGAGCGAGGCGATAACGGAACAGCAGATCGACGGTCGTCATAATTTGATGATAGCAAGCGCGGGCGGTGATTGTTTTGCCCCTTGCTAGAGGCCATTCATGAAGGAGGCAACCGCTGGGTCGGCCCAATCCTGGGCCCCCACAAATTTGCGGCGGATAACCCCGTTTTTGTCGATGGCGTAGGTTTCAGGCCACATGTCGGTGTGGAAGAGCGATGCGGCGTGCTGCGATGGGTCGCGTACGGTGAGGAGGTTTTGCATGTGGTAGCGGGAGACGAAATCACGGTAATCGACCTCGTCCTCGTCTACGCTGATGGCAATCACAACCACATTGGGGTTCTGTCGCTGGAACTGGACCAGTGAGGGGACCTCTTGCACGCAGGGGCCGCACCAGGTGGCCCAGAAGTTGAGCAGGACGGGCTTGCCGCGGAAGTCGGCGAGATGAACATGGTTGGCGCCGTCTGCGACGGTGAAATCCGGTGCCTGCTGGTTGAGCAGAAAGGGGTGTGAACCGCGATTGCAGCCCGAGGAGATGAGCAGGGCCGCTACGAGAAAGCCGAGAAGTATGAATTTTGTCAACCGCACCTTCTTATAATACGAAGAAAGAGGGCGGAAAGTCATGGGGCAGGACGTTAAAAACAAGAGCTATACCCCGGTGCTGGGACTGGTGGACACGGTGAGCCAGGACACTGCTGCCGCGGCCAAGGCGGTGATTGAACCTGTTCCCCCGCCTGAGGCCACGATGGAATTGTCTGTCATTATCCCGGCACGCAATGAGGAGGCATCGATTGGCGAGTGCCTCGATTCGCTCGTCTGCCAGTCGGATTCAATCTTTGCACTGGGAAGGGATTGGGAGATTCTGGTTGTGGATGATGGATCGAGCGACCGCACGGGGGAGATTGCGCGCTCCAAGGCCGGCGTGACGGTGCTGAGTGCCGCCGCGCTCGAAGCAGGATGGACGGGCAAGGCCAATGCAATTTGGACGGCGCAGAAAGTGGCGCGTGGCCGCTGGCTGCTCTTCACCGACGCGGATACGGCCCACGAGCCGGGCAACCTGCGCCGTGCACTGCATGAGGCGCAGAAATACAAAGCCGGGCTGCTGAGCTACTCCCCGCGGCAGTTGATCAGCGGATTCGCGCAAGCCGCGGTGATGCCGCTGATCTTTTGCGAACTGGCACTGGCATACCCACCGGGCAAGGTGAGCGACCCGGCGGAGAAACTGGCTGCGGCCAATGGGCAATTCATGCTTTTCAGCCGCGAGGCCTACCGCAGGATTGGCGGCCATGCGGCGGTGGCGCGGGAGATTCTTGAGGACGTTGAGCTGGCACGGATGGTGAAGAAGCGCGGCCTTGGGTTGCGCTTCCGCTATGCGCCGGACGCGCTCTCAACACGGATGTACCGCACGACAGGGCAGATGGTGGAAGGATGGACGAAAAACCTTGACCTGCTTTTTGGCAACTGCCGCTCGCTGGCGTTATGGCGGACGCTGGATATTCTACTGCTCTTTGGGCTGCCGGTATTGAGCTGGATTTACTGGAGGCTGCCAATTGCCCCGCTGGTGAATGTACCGCTGCTTACCGCAGGGGTGTTGCTGGCCTTTTTGTGGGTGCGAACGGTGCTGCGATTTTATTCCCGCGCGCGGAAATCGAATTTTCCGTGGGGCCTTTGCCTGCTGACCCCGTTCGGTTTGCCGTTGTTTATCCGGCTCCTGCTAAAAAGCTGGTGGCTGCACCATGTGAAAAAACAGGTAGAGTGGAAGGGGCGGGCTTATTCAGGCGGTTGAAATTGCCGCCCGCGGATGTTGATATTAAGAAAATCTCAGCCCTGCGTGCAACGGATGGCCAACTCCGCGCATCAACAAGGAGAATACGCATTTTTTGTTCGACTGAAACCCATGATCAAACTCACCCGACGCGCCACCTTCTCCGCCTCGCACTATTACTGGAATGAGGCCTGGGATCGTGCGCAAAATGAACGCGTTTTTGGCAAATGCGCCAACAAGGGCGGGCATGGGCACAATTACACGCTCGAGGTCACGGTGGCCGGCGAAGCAGATGCGGTAACCGGGTTTGTTGTGGATTTGAAGGCGCTCAAGGATGTGATTGAGTCCGAGGTGCTCGCGGCATACGACCACAGGCATTTGAACCTCGAGGTGCCGGAGTTTGAGCGCGCGATTCCGACCACTGAAAATATTGCAATTGCAATCTGGAATCGTCTGGAGTCGGGATTGAAATCGCATCCGGGCATGGCATCGGCGCGCCTGTACGCGGTGAGGGTTTACGAATCCGCGGGGATATTCGCCGAGTATCGCGGAGGCGCGGAATGAACCGGGCTATCTTTGGTCGCAGGTATACATTCAGCGCGGCACACCGGTTGCATGCGGCACAACTCACTGCGGAAGAAAACCGCCGGGCCTATGGAAAATGCAACAACCCGCACGGGCATGGTCACAACTACACGGTGGAAGTGCAGTGCGCAGGCGCAGTGGATGCGACGACAGGCATGGTCATCAACCTCACGGCCCTGGATGAAATCGTGAACCGCCTCGTGCTCAGCCGTTTTGACCATATGAATTTGAATCTTGACCCGCTCTTTGAAAAAACGGTCCCCACGACTGAAAATCTGACCATTGCGGTGTTTGGCCTGCTGGCTCCTGAGCTGGAGCGCGCCGGCTGTCGCCTGGCACGGCTTAGAGTGGAAGAAACAGAAAACAATTTTTTTGAACTCGGCAGTTAAGGCAAGAACGGAGGCCCCAATGGCACAACCAATTCCCTTGCGTGCTACACGTCCCCATGAGGCGGAGTTTTCCGCTGCCCACTTGAGCACGCAGGAACTTTATCGAGAGTTGCTGACCCGTTTCCACGAGGATCCGTCCAGGGACGGATTGCTCGAAACACCGAAGCGGATGGAAAAAGCCATGGCGCACCTGACCAAGGGCTACAAAGAGGACCCGGCCTCGATTCTGCGCGGGGCCCTCTTTGATGTGGACTATGACGAGATGGTGATCGTGCGCGATATTGAATTTTTCTCGCTGTGTGAGCATCATGTGCTTCCCTTCTATGGGCGTGCCCACGTGGCCTACATCCCGAATGGCAAAGTGGTGGGGCTGAGCAAGCTACCCCGGCTTGTGGATGTGTACGCGCGCCGCCTGCAGGTGCAGGAACGCCTGACACGCCAGATTGCCGACGCCTTGCAGGAGGCGATCAACCCACAGGGGGTTGGGGTGGTTATTGAGGCCAACCACATGTGCATGATGATGCGCGGGGTGGAGAAACAAGGCACGGCCACGGTAACCTCGGCCATGGTGGGATGCTTCCGGCAGAAAGAGACGCGCAACGAGTTCCTGTCGCTTGTAACGCGGCCATCATCGCCGACCCGTTGAAGAAGACGCGATAAAATAGTAGAGTACAGCGCCGCAGGGAACAAATCGCCGCGGCGCTTTGCTTCGATCAAAGGAGTTTTGACCATGGCTCATGGAAGTCCTACGCCCGCACCACAACCCATCCCGGGCATTTCAAAGATCATCGCAGTCGGTTCTGGCAAGGGTGGCGTGGGCAAAACCACGCTGGCGGTCAATCTGGCCATTGCGCTCTCACGCCTGGGCCAGCGGGTGGGCTTGGTGGATACAGATATTTACGGGCCAAATGTCCCGCTGATGCTCGGATCAAGCCAGCAGCCGAAGCTTGACTCGCGCAACATGATCCATCCGGTTGAGGCGCACGGGATCAAATCAATCTCGATTGGCTACCTGTCGCCGGGCGACAAGCCACTGGTGATGCGCGGGCCGATGCTGCACCAGATCGTGCGCCAGTTTTTGCAGCAGGTGGAGTGGGGCGAGCTCGACTACCTGATCATCGACCTGCCACCGGGAACCGGCGACGTGGTGATCTCGCTGGTGCAGACTGTCCCGCTGACCGGCGCGCTTGTGGTATCAACCCCGAGTGACGTCAGCCTGCAGGATGCGCGCAAGGCGATCGAGATGTTTGCGCAGGTCAACGTGGACGTGCTCGGCATTGTCGAGAACATGAGCCATTTCACCTGCCCGCATTGCCACAACCAGATTGACATTTTCTCAAAGGGCGGGGCCGAACGGACTGCGCAACAGTTCAACATTCCCTTCCTCGGCTCGATTGAGTTGATCCCCTCAATCCGCGAGGGCGGCGACCGGGGATTGCCGGTCACGCTCGCCGGCCCCAAAAGCCCGCAGGCCGCCGGTTTCTATGCCGTGGCGCAAAAACTGACCGGGCTCGCGGAGACGGCAGCGGCGCAGCTGGGCGATGTGATCGAGATCAACTAAACCACAAGCGTCAAAAAATGCAACAGGGATGCGGAGGAAACCCACTCCACATCCCTGTTTTTATTGACCCCTTGGAATCCTCGCGGCGCTATCGCCAGTCGCAATGTTCACGACGCCACTCGCGGCGAAACCTTTCATCCCACTCATGCCGGTAGCGGCCGTCCCAATCCCGGTGGTAGCGCTCGAAATAATAACGGCGATAGAAGTCATCGCGGTCGCGGTAATAGCCGTCGTCAAAGTTGCGGTAGCGGCAGTCGTCACGCCCCCAGCAATCCGGCGCTGGGGTGCCACTTCCCTGGGCCTTCGCCGCAAAAGTGAAACCAGAAAGCACAAGCAGCAGAGCCAACGCAAACTTTTTCATCTTGGTTCTCCCTCTCCCATTGGCCGGGTGCAACCGCGGCAACTTGATGGAGTAAACGCGGATTGAGGGAAAGAGTTGCGCGGCGATGATTAATTTTTTGCGGCCTGGCCAATGGCGTGGAGCAAAATGTCAACCGCGGATTCACACTGCGCCGCGCTCACATCGTTGTGTGTCACCAGCCGGATGGAATTGCGGACAAGGGCGCTGGCAAGGACCCCTTCGGCCCTGGCCAACCGCACAACCGTGGCCGCCGGAATACGTTGGTCCAAAGTGAAGATCACGATGTTGGTTTCCACTGTGGATGGATCGAGTTGAACCAGATCATGGTTGGCGAGTTTTTGCGCCATTGCCTTGGCGTTGGCGTGGTCTTCCTTGAGCCGCCAGGGCATCTTCTCCAACGCAATCAGCCCGGCGGCAGCCAGCACGCCGGCCTGCCGCATTCCCCCGCCGAGCGCCTTGCGCAGAAGCCGCGCTTCGGCCATCTGCTCCGTGGAGCCGACGAGCATGGAACCGACCGGGGCGCAAAGCCCCTTGGAGAGGCAGAACATGACCGTGTCGCAGCCGTGTGTCAGTTGCGCGACGCTTGTGCCAAGCGCGGTGGCGGCGTTGAAGATGCGCGCCCCGTCCATGTGGACGGGAAGCTTGCGCTCATGCGCGTTGTTCCATATCTCTTCAAGCACCGGCAGCGGCGTGACCGTGCCGCCGGCGAGGTTGGCGGTGTTCTCAAGCTCTATGAGCCCTGTGGCGGCGCGAAATGCGCCCTTGGGGTAGACGAGCGGCTCAATCTCACGCCAGGTCAAAAGCCCGCGCTCGGCATAAACGGCACGCACTAGGCAGCCGCTGAAAACGGCGGTGGTTGCCATCTCCCAATCGAGGATGTGGGCGCGGGATTCGGCGATGACTTCTTGCCCGGGCCGGGTGTGCAGGCGAATGGCAATTTGGTTGCCCATGGTCCCCGAGGGAACGAAGAGCGCGGCCTCGCGGCCAAAGATTTCAGCGGCGCGCCGTTCAAGCGCGTTGACGGTTGGATCCTCGCCGTAGACATCATCGCCAACTTCGGCGGCTGCCATGGCGGCGCGCATTTCCTCGGTCGGTTGGGTCACTGTGTCGCTGCGCAGGTCAATGGGCATCGTATTCTCCTCGAAAGTTGGACTCAATGGTATTTTACTGTTTTTCAGTTCTCAGTTCCCCGCCATGGCGGACTGCGGCTATACTCTTTCGATATGCGCACCCGACCACTGCTCACGCTTCTCCTTCTGCTGCCAGCCTTGGCGTATACGCGGGCGCAGACCGGCCCAAACACCAACACCGAAGGACAATCCACGACCATGCCAGCGCCCACACCGGAAGAAGTTCACAACAGCGCGATTGTGATTGACACCCACGCAGACACGCCGCAACGGATGCTGGATGAGAACTATGACCTGGGCGAACCACTCAACGGCGGGAACCTGAACCTAGAATCGGCGCGCAAGGGCAATTTGGGCGCGGAGTTTTTCTCCATCTGGGTTGACCCGGCGGAGAACAAGGGGCATTTTGCGCGGCGCACGCTGGAGTTGATCGACGTGATCAAGCAGGAGGTTGAAAAGCACCCGCAGGAGATGATGCTGGTGACCACCGCGGATGGGATTGAGAAAGCGCATCGCGAGCACAAACTGGCGGCCTTGATGGGCATTGAGGGCGGGCACTCGATCGAGGGCTCCATCCGCCTGCTGCGCCAGTACTACGACCTCGGCGTGCGCTATATGACGCTCACCTGGTCGAACTCGAATGGGTGGGCCGACAGCTCCGGCGACGACACGGACGCCAGTGTGCCGCACACCAAGGAAGGGCTGAGCGAATTCGGCAAGGACGTTGTGTATGAGATGAACCGCATGGGAATGATGGTGGACGTGTCCCACGTATCGGACAAGACGTTTTATCGCGCGTTGATTATCAGCCGCGCGCCGGTGATTGCCTCGCACTCAGCGGCGCGGGCGCTCTGCGATGCCCCGCGGAATATGACCGACGACATGCTGCGCGCGGTTGCCCGCTCCGGCGGCCCTGGCTCGAAGGGCGGCGTGGTGCAGGTGAATTTTTATTCGGCCTTCATTTCACAGCAATATCGCGAGGCGCAAAGAGCCATGCGGCCCGAGGTGGACAAGGCGATTGAGGCATTGAAGGCGAAGGCGAAAAGCGAGGGCCGTGAGGCCTCGCAGAAGGAGATCGACGCGCTGGGCCGTGAGTATGCCGATAAGATTCCCCGCCCGCCGCTCTCCGCATTGGTTGACCACATTGACCACATTGCCAAGGTGGCCGGTGTGGACCACGTGGGCCTGGGCTCGGATTTTGACGGCGTGGAGGGCCAACTGCCGGCAGGAATGGACTCACCCGCCGATTTCCCTAAGATCACGGCCGCATTGATGGCGCGTGGGTACACGGCCGAGGATTGCCGGAAGATACTCGGCGGCAACCTGCTGCGGGTGATGCGCGAGGTGGAAGCCGTGGCGCATGAGATGCAAACCACCGAGCGGCCACGGATTTTGGAGAAGCAGCCGTTCAGCGAGTGGCAGAATTAGCACGTTATCCTTTGAACTGGAGAGAACCGATGAGAAGTGACAAAATTGCATTGGCAGTTGGCGTTTGTGCGCTCCTGTTATGCGCACCTTTGAGCGGCGAAGATGAAACCAAGAAACAGCCGGAGAAGCAGACGGATAAACCACAGCCGACCGAAGTCACCACCAGCGGCGCCGTGGACGTGCACGGGCAGCACATCCTGTACAACGCCATCGCCGGCACCATCACCGTGGGTGCCACGCATGATCAGGACGCGCAGATCGGCCTTGATGGCAAGCCACTGCCCGGCAGTGAACTTGCCCTCACCGAACCGAAGGACGCCAAGGATGCGCCACCAACGGCGAAGATGTTCTATGTCGCGTACATGAAAAAGGATGCCAAGGCGGAGGAGCGGCCCATTACCTTCTTCTACAATGGCGGCCCCGGCAGCGCCAGCCTTTGGCTGCACATGGGCTCGCTTGGGCCAAAGCATGTTGTCACCTCGGGCGATGAGCACCTGCCGGCCGCGCCTTACAAAATGGTGGACAACACCGAGTCGTTGCTCGACGCAAGCGATGTGGTCTTTATCGACATGCCTGGCACAGGTTTCGGCCGCCTGATGGGCAAGGACCCGCAAAAGGAGTTCTGGGGCGTACAGGGCGACGCGGAGGCCTTCGCCCGGTTCATCGTGCGCTTTATCACAAAGTACGACCGTTGGAACTCGCCCAAGTATCTGTTCGGTGAGAGCTACGGGACAACCCGCTCGGCGGTGCTGACCAATATTCTGCAGAATGAGTACTCGCTCGATTTGAATGGCGTCATCCTGCTCTCGCAGATCTTCAACTTCACGGTTGACATTGATGCGGCGCAGGAAAACCCCGGCGTCGACCTGCCCTATGTCCTTGGGCTTCCCACCTACGCTGCGACCGCCTGGTATCATCACAAGTTGCCCAATCAGCCTGCGGCACTTGAGCCATTTTTGCGCGAGGTGGAAACCTACGCTCTGGGCCCGTATACCACCGCGCTTGCGAAGGGCACAGATTTGAGCGACACGGAAAAACAGCAGGTTGCCGCGAAATTGCATGAATACACCGGCCTGCCCGTCGCCTATTGGCTCAAGGCCAACCTGCGCGTCAATGGCGGTGAATTTGAGCAAACGCTGCTTGCGGATGAAAACCTGACCACAGGGCGGCTGGACACGCGCTTCTCCGGCCCCACCATCGACGCCCTCAGTGAGAACGCCGAGTACGACCCGCAAAGCTCGGCCATCTCTTCGGCCTATGTGAGCCTCTTCAACGACTATGCGCGCAAGGAATTGAAATATGGCGAAGGGCAGACCTATCTCGATTCCGCGCTCTTCAACGGCCATCACTGGGATTGGAAGATGCAGGGACGCATGATTACGAACGTCAGTGAGCCACTGGCTGGCGCAATGAGCATGAACCCGCGTTTGAGGGTGCTGGTCCTGGGCGGCTACTACGACCTGGCCACACCCTACTTTGCCGCGCACTATGAGGACAAGCACCTGCCCATCTCGGCAAACCTGGCCAAAAACATCGAGTACAAATGGTTTGAGTCGGGCCACATGGTCTATGTGCGCGATGAGTGCATCAAGCAACTGCATGACCGCGTGGCGGAGTTCATTGAGAGCACCGGCAAGTCAAGCCGTTAATTTGCCCGTGCAGCAGCCCAGAAATGCGGCGCGAGGGATACACGCGCCGCATTTTTGCGTGTATGCTAAACAACATGAAAATCAAAACCCTGCTTGCCGCGTTCTTGCTTGCGCATGTTTTGGCCTTGCATGGCCAAAGCTTCAAGGTCCGTTATACGGCCACAGCCAATGCCGGGCCGCTGGACGGCAGGCTGATGCTGATTCTTTCAACCGACCCCGGCGATGAGCCGCGCAACCAGATCAACGACACGCCACGCTCGCAAATCATTTTCGGCGTCACGGTGGACGGATGGAAGGCAGGCGAGGCGGAGACGATTGACGACGGCGCATGGGGCTACCCTGTCCACTCGCTGAAAGATGTGCCGCCGGGTGAATATTACGTGCAGGCCGTGCTCAACAAATACGAAACCTTCCACCGCGGCGATGGAACGGTCGTGAAGCTGCACATGGACCAGGGCGAGGGGCAGCACTGGAATATTTCACCCGGCAATTTGATTTCAAAGGTGCGGAAGCTGCACATCCAAGGCGGTGGCGCGCCGGTGGAAATTGCGCTGACCGAGGTGATTCCGCCAATACCCGCGCCAAAGGACACAAAATATATCCGCCACATCAAGATTCAGAGCGAGCGGCTGACAAAATTCTGGGGGCGGCCAATGTACCTGAGTGCCTCCATCCTTGTGCCGGAGGGATTTGATGAGCATCCCGAGGCCCGCTTCCCCCTCATCATTTTTCACGGCCATTTCAACGCGGACTTCGATGGGTTCCGGGAAACGCCCCCGGACCCAAACTTGAAACCCGAATACAGCGACCGCTTTCATCTGGCCGGCTACAACCGCATTGAGCAGGAGGAGGCCTACAAGTTCTACAAGACCTGGACCGGGGCGAAGTTTCCGCGCATGTTGATTGTGGACATACAACATGCGAACCCATACTACGATGATTCGTACGCGGTGAATTCAGCCAACCTGGGGCCGTATGGCGATGCGATTGAATATGAGCTGCTGCCCGCAATTGAAAAGCAATTTCGCGGCATCGGCCAGGGCTGGGCTCGCTTTACCTACGGCGGGTCCACGGGGGGGTGGGAGGCGCTGGCCGTGCAGATTTTTTATCCGGATGACTACAACGGAAGTTTTGCCGCCTGCCCCGACCCGATTGATTTCCACGCCTTCACCAACATTGACCTTTATGAGGACAAGAATGCTTTTTTTCTTGAAGGCGCGCACAAGCGCGTAGCCCAGCCTGCAATGCGGGATTACCTGGGGCACACCTTCATCACGACCGAGGAGAACAATCGTTACGAGTTGGCGCTTGGTGACCACGGCCGCTCCGGTGAGCAGTTTGACATTTGGCAGGCCGTCTACGGCCCGGAGGGCAAGGATGGTTATCCGCAGCCCATCTTTGACAAAGCAACCGGGGAGATAGACCACAAGGTTGCCGAGTATTGGCGCGCGCACTACGACCTGGAATCGATTTTGGAGCACAATTGGCAGACACTCGGTCCCAAACTCGAAGGCAAAATCCACATTTACGTCGGCTATGACGACACGTACTTCCTCAACAATGCGGTCTACCTGATGGATGATTTCCTCAAATCGACGAAGAACCCGGCGTATGGCGGCGAGGTGCTTTATGGCCCGCGCGCGGAGCATTGCTGGAATGGCGATTTCAATCTGCCAAACGCCTACTCGCGGCTGCACTACAACACCATGTATGTTGACAAGATTCTGGACAGGATGGCAAAGACCGCCCCGCCCGGCGCAGACCTGACCAGTTGGCGGTACTAATGGAACGGGCGGCATTGGTGACAACACTGCCGCCCTGCTATTCTGATTCGCGTATGAAGAAATCAACCCGTCACCTTTCCTTTTTCCTCGCCCTGGGAGTCCTCCAAGCAACACTAATGGCCCAGCAGACGCAGAAGCCGGCAACAGAAGAAATCCCCGATGCGCCAGCCGCCACACCGGCGGCAATGACCGTTCCCAACGGGCCCACGGTGGTCATGGACACCTCCATGGGGCGCATTACCTGCCAGTTCTACCAAAAGCAGGCGCCGCAGGCCGTGGCGAACTTCATCGGGCTGGCCGAAGGCACGAAGGACTGGATTGACCCCGCGACGCACAAGAAGATGCATGGCAAAAAATATTATGACGGGACAATGTTTCACCGCGTCATCCCCGGGTTCATGATTCAGGGCGGCGACCCAACCGGCACGGGCATGGGCGACCCCGGCTACAGTTTCAACGATGAATTTGACCCGAACCTGAATTTTGACCGGCCGGGACGATTGGCCATGGCCAACTCCGGCCCCAACACGAATGGCAGCCAGTTTTTTATCACTGAGGCGGATTACCCCTCACTCGACCAGCATTACACGCTGTTTGGCCAGTGCGATGACCCGAGCATTTCCGTCGTGGAAGCGATTGCGAGAGTGGAACGCAACCCAGATGACAAGCCGTTGACGCCGGTGGTGCTCAAGAAGGTCACCATAGTGCGTGAAGGCCAGCCTTTGCCGCCACTGCCCGGGGCGGTGACGACGACTCAAACCAAACCGGTGGCGGCCCGATAAAATTGAATGAGGCAGTTTGCAATTGCTGCCTGAATAGGAGAATGAAATGGCATTGGCAGCAGGCACCTACGCGGTCTTCAACACCAGCGAGGGAAAGATCACCATCCGTTTGTTTGAAAGTGACGCACCCACCACGGTGAAAAATTTTATCGAGCTGGCCGAGGGCAAGCGCGAATGGACGCACCCGGTAACGCGTGCAAAATCGACAGAGAAGCTTTATGACGGGACAGTTTTTCACCGCGTCATCCCAGATTTTATGATTCAGGGCGGAGACCCGGCCGGAACCGGCATGGGTGGGCCTGGATATCGCTTTGAGGACGAAACCCTCGGGTCGAGCCACAAATTCGACAAGCCCGGCAAGCTGGCCATGGCCAACTCCGGGCCCAACACCAACGGCTGCCAGTTCTTCATCACCGTCGCGCCTACCCCATGGCTCACCGGCAACCATACAATCTTTGGCGAGGTGGTGCACGGGCAGGATGTGGCGGATAAAATTTCGCGTGTGGCGCGCAACGCGCAGGACAAGCCACACAAGCCGGTTGTGCTGGAGTCGGTTGTGATTGAGCGCGTTGGTTGATGGATTGGTGAAGAGCAAGGTGGCCCGCGTCGTTTTGAGCGGGCCGTTTTACTGTTTGCTTTATCCTTGAGAGAACGATGCCGGGCAAAGCACTACAAACCGATCCGCGACTGATTCAAATTGTCCCGCGCTTTCCGCCAGCGATTGATGGGTTGGGCGACTTTGCGCTTTATCCGGG
>JAJXXN010000202.1 GCA_021781075.1 Acidobacteriota bacterium
GCTCTCCGCGCAGGATGAGCAGGTTGGACTCGACCAGAGCCAGCATGGCGAAGCCGGCTATGAGCTTGAGGCCCCATAGTTCCCCGCATTGAACAACCCGCGCTGCACCCAACAACCCGCTGCCCGGCAGCAACAGAAGAAGATGAGGTGACCCAAGATGCATAAGATTGAAGCCGTACTTCAGCCCTCGAAGCTTGACGCGGTGAAAGACGCTTTGCTTGCCGCAGGCATTGAAGGCATGACCATCCTTGAGGCACGCGGCCACGGCCGCCAGAAGGGGCACACCGAGTTCTACCGCGGCCGCGAGTACACGGTCGACCTTTTGCCAAAGGTAAAAATCGAGATTGTGGTCACGGATGACTTGAAGGACAAGGCTGTCCATGCCATCATCAGCGCCGCCCGTACAGGCCGCATCGGCGACGGCAAAATCTTCATCACCCGCATTGATGAGGCCATCCGCATCCGCAACGAAGAGCGGGGCGAATCGGCGCTTTAACCCGCAAGGGGGCCGGCAAGGCACGGGCCGGCCCGGAGCACGCACACTGCAACTGCCCGGAGCATGATGCAAAGAGCGTTTCCAAAAATCGACGACCTGCGCGACGAGTACCTGCGCGAAATGGCGCTGCTGCGCCAGAACTTCGAGCGCACCGGCGATGGAACCGCCGCGGTCCGCCGCCGTTCCTCCATTGTGGACCGCCTGCTGATAGAAATCTGGAAACGCGTTTTTGCCGGGGAACCAGGCATCAATGCCACACTCATCGCCCTGGGCGGATATGGCCGCAAAGACCTCTTCCCTTTCTCTGACATCGACATCCTATTCGTCTTCGCAGATGAAAAAATAGAAGAGGCGCACCGCGAGGGGATTCGCAACATCATCCAGTCGCTTTGGGACATCGGCCTGCGCGCCAGCCCGCAATCCCGCACCCTCAAGGAGGCCGGGCGCTTTGACCCCGACAACCTCGAGTTCACGCTGGCCACCTTGGACCACCGCTTCCTCGCCGGCCAGTTCCCGCTCTATCAAAAGCTGCACAATGAGACCTTCCCCGGCCTGGTTTTGAGCCAGTGGAACACCATCACGCAAAAGCTGGGCGAGCTGGCCCGTGCCCGGCACGGCAAATACGGCAACACCATCTTTCATCTTGAGCCCAACCTCAAGGAGTGCCCCGGCGGCTTGCGCGATTACCATCTGGCCCTCTGGTTCGCGCTGCTCTTTCACCTGAAGGAGGAGAAAGTGTGGCCCCGCCAGCGCGGCGGTGTCTTCCAAAGCGCGCGCGGCGATGCGGAGACCGCCTTCGATTTTCTCTCCTCCGTCCGCTGCTTCCTGCACTTCCGCCACGGCCGGGACGACAACACGCTGGACTGGCAATCGCAGGACGAGGCGGCGGCCAACTCGGTGGGGCTTGAAACGCGCGGCACCGCCGACCCGGCCTATTGGATGCGCACCTACTACCGACACGCGCGTGTCATCTATCGCCGCGCGGCGCTTTTGATGGAGCACATTCCTGCGCCGGTCAGCTTCTATAAACAATTCCGCCGCCGCCGCACCCCCATCGCCGGAACCGAGTTTTACATCGACCAGGGCCGGATTGAGATCAACCCCGGCACAGAGTTCAGCGACACCGAGTCCATCCTCAATGTTTTCAGCCTGATGGCCGCACACGGGTATGTGCTCAGCCAGGCTGCGGAAGACCGCATCACCGACGCATTGCCGCTTCTGGCCATCCGTATTCCCGAGGGTGCGCAACTATGGTCCGCGCTGCGCGAAGTTTTGCTTGGTCCCCATGCGGCACATGCCCTGCGCACCATGCATGCGCTCGGTGTGCTCGAGATGCTCGTCCCCGAGTTCCACGGCATTGACGCGTTGGTCATCCGCGACAGCTATCACCGCTACACCGTCGATGAGCACACCTTCCTTGTCATCGACAACATCCACCAGTTGCGCCAGCCTGCTCACGATTATGAACGCCGCCTTGCGCAACTGCTGCCCGAGATTGACCGGCTGGACCTTTTCCTGCTGGCGCTCTTGATGCATGACACCGGCAAGGCGCGCAAAACCGGCGACCACAACATCACCAGCGTTGAATTGTCCGAGACGCTACTGGCGCGCCTGGACTTTGACGCCGAGGAACGCGACACCATCCGCAAACTCATCCGATTGCACCTGGAGATGTCGGCCGCCATGCGCCGCGACATCTTTGACACGGAAAATGTGCGCGGCTTCTCCGAGAAAATCGCCAACCCGGTTTTGCTCAAGATGCTCACCTTGATGACTTATGCCGACATCAAGGCGGTGCATCCCGATGCCTTGACGCCGTGGAAGGCGGAAAACCTGTGGCAACTTTACATGTCCACGGCCAACTTCATGGACCGCAGCGTGGACGAAGTGCGGTACCACGCCGCGGTCGACCCCAGCCTGCTCAACCGCATCCGCTCCATGGTCCCGGCCACACAATATGATTCGCTGAAGGACTTCCTCGAGGGACTGCCCCAACGCTACCTGCAGACGCGGCTCCCGGAGCAGGTCAAAAAGCATTTCAACCTGGCCGACCAGCTGGGCAGCGAGCCGGTGCAACTCGACCTCCATGCGCAGAAGCGGCTTTATGACCTGACCGTCATCACCCGCGACCGCAGCCGCCTTTTCGCCGATGTGGCGGGAACCCTCGCGGCATGGGGCATGAACATCGTCAAGGCCGATGCCTTCTCCAATGAGGCGGGAGTGATTGTGGACAGCTTCCACTTCACCGACGCGTTTGACACGCTGGCACTGAACCCGGAAGAGAAGGACCGGTTCTTGGCCAACCTGCGCGATGTCATCACGCAGAAGACCAGAGTGGATCAACTGCTTGCCGGACGCCTGCACCGCAGCAACGCCTCCACCATCAAGGTCGAGGTGGCGCCGCGGCTTGAATTTGACACCACATCCTCAACCCATTCAACAATCCTGCAAATCGTGGCACAGGACAGTCCCGGCCTCTTGCGCAGGATCGCGCTCGCCTTCAGCCAGCACCAGTGCAACATTGAGGTTGCGCTCATTGACACGGAAGGTGAAACCGCAATCGACGTCTTTTATCTCACCCGCCAAGGCAGAAAACTTTCCACCGAAGAACAGAACGCACTGGCAGCGGAACTAATGGATCACCTCGAAGAACTTGCGCTCGAAACCGCGCGCTCTTAATTCTCTTTTCACAGTCCCTTCATAGGCCACACCTAATATTTACTTGAGTGAACCATTATCTATTTCAAATACGCCCGCACCAGGTCAATCAGGTCCTCGGCCAGCTCGGGCGCAATTTTATCCGTCATCCCTTCTGTGGCGTGAAAACGGATATGGGTTTCAAGAATCTCACCCATCAGGGCGTTGATGGCCCCGCGCACCGCCGCCAGAAGCATCAATTGGCCGCCGCAATCACTGCCATCGTTCACCAACCGCTCCACCGCTTCCATCTGCCCGCGCAGCCGACGAACACGTTGCAAAAGCTTCAATTTTTCCCGGTCCTTCAAAGTTTCCGCCATATGCACCTCGAC
>JAJXXN010000275.1 GCA_021781075.1 Acidobacteriota bacterium
GGTGGCCGCCCTCGGTGAGCACGCTCTCGGGATGGAACTGCACGCCTTCAATGGGAAGGGTGCGATGGCGGAGCCCCATGATGATGGGTTCGTCAAGTTCGCCGGTATTGGCCGGGCCGGGCGTGGGGGCGGTGACTTCCAGCTCGGCGGGGAGCGTGGAGCGCTCGACGATGAGGGAGTGGTAGCGGGTGCAGGTGAGTGGCGAATCGAGGCCCTCGAAAATGCCATTGTGGTTGTGCGTGACCTGGCTGACCTTGCCGTGCATCAGCTGTGGCGCGCGGATGACACGGCCGCCGAATGCCTCCCCGATGGCTTGGTGGCCCAAGCAAACGCCGAGAATGGGCGTTTGTGGGGAGTGGGCGGCGAAGTATTTGATGAGCGGGACCAGAATGCCGGCCTCGGAGGGGGTGCAGGGGCCGGGCGAGAGCAGGATGCGCTCGGGCTTGAGGGCAGTGACTTCTTCAACGGTCAGCTCGTCGTTGCGCGCGACGTGGACGGTTGCGCCCAGCTCGCCAAGGTACTGGACGAGGTTGTAGGTGAAGGAATCGTAATTGTCGAGCACGAAGACCATACTGTGAATTAGTCTAGCGTATATGGTGATTCATTTTCTGGTGACGGGCCGTGTGCAGGGGGTTGGGTTCCGGTGGTTTGTGCACCGCGAGGCGCAGGAACTGGAGCTGAAGGGCTGGGTGCGCAACACCGATGAGGGCGCGGTTGAGGTGCTTGCGGCGGGCGATGCCGAGGATTTGGCGGAGTTGAAAGAGAGTTTGGAGCGCGGGCCGCGTGGCGCGCGGGTGGACAGGGTGATTGAGCAGAAGTTGGCGGATAACGAGGGCGCGGGGTTGAGCAGTTTTCAAATCGAGGGGGCGGTGTAAGGGCAGGGACAGAGGGACTGGGGCGCGCCTTCCCGCCCTGATTGGATGCTCGCTTTATAAACAAAATAATTTACATCAGCCGCTGGGCGTCGACGTCGATGGTCAGGTTGCGGCGGGGGATTTGCAACCGGTCGGCTTCTGTGATCATGGCGCGGAGTGCGCCGTTGAGCACGCTGCGGGTTTGGGACTTCAAAATCATGTGGAAGCGGTAGACGCCCTTGATGCGGGCGATGGGGGCGGTGCAAGGGCCGAGAACGCGGAGATTCTTTTGTGCGGGGTCGGTGGCGGCATTGCGCTCGAAGAATTTGCCCAGATCGGCGGACCAGCGCGCGGCCTCGGGCAACTCTTTTGATGTGATGAGGACGTTGGCCATGACGCCGAAGGGCGGGTAGTGCATCCAGCGGCGGAACTTCAATTCCCTTTCGACAAAGGAATGGTAGTCATGCGCGGAGGCGGCGAGGATGGCGTAGTGGTCTGGGTAGTAGGTTTGCACGACGACGCGGCCCGGCAGTGTCCCGCGGCCGGCGCGGCCCGAGACCTGGGTCATGAGCTGGAATACGCGCTCGGCGGAACGGAAGTCGGGCATGGAGAGCGAGTGGTCGCAGCCGACGACGCCGACCAGTGTGACGCCATGGATGTCGTGGCCCTTGGCTATCATCTGGGTGCCGACAAGCAGGTTGATTTCGCCGGAGTGGAGGCGCGCCAGCATTCGTTCCATGGCGTGGCGTCCGCGGATGGTGTCGCGGTCCATGCGGCCGATGCGCGCGTTGGGGAAAATTTCGGTGAGTTTTTCTTCGCCTTGTTGCGAGCCTGCGCCGAGGTAGTAGAGGTGCTCGCTGTCGCATTTGGGGCAGTGCTCGGGGACGATGCGGCGATAACCGCAGTAGTGGCACTCGAGGCGCGCGCCGGCACTGGCCTCCTCTGAATCAACAGCCTTGTGGTGGGTGAGGGAGATGGCGCAGTTTTCACATTCGATTTTGTAGCCACAGGCGCGGCAGAGGACGATGTAGGAGTAACCGCGGCGGTTGAGGAGGATGAGTGCCTGCTCGCCGCGGTCGAGCGCCCCGGTGACGGCGGAGATGAGGGCACGCGAGAAGAGGGCTTCCTGTTTGGTGGCCTGGAACTCGGCGCGCATGTCAACGAGTTCGACAGCGGGGAGCGGCCGCTCCGCGACGCGGTCGCGCATTTCGATGAGCGAGTAGCGGCCTGAGGCTGCGTTTTGCCAACTTTCAAGCGAGGGCGTTGCGGAGCCGAGGACGACGACCGCCGAGAGGAGCTTGGCGCGCATGACGGCGACATCGCGGGCGTTGTAGCGGGGGGTCTCCTCTTGTTTGTAGCTGGAGTCGTGCTCCTCATCGACGAGGATTAGGCCGAGATTCGGCACGGGCGCAAAAATTGCGGAGCGTGTGCCGACGACGATGCGGGCCTCGCCGCGGCGGATGCGGCGCCACTGCTCGCTGCGCTCGTCCGGTGTGAGGGCGGAGTGGAGGAGCGCGACCTCTTGCCCGAAGGCGAGGTCGAGCTGCGCGGCGGCCTGCGGGGTAAGGCCGATCTCCGGGACAAGGAGCAACGCGGAGAAGCCGCACTCCAGGGCGCGGCGCATGGCCGACAGGTAGACGGCGGTTTTTCCTGAGCCGGTGACCCCGTGGAGGAGTATGGTTTGGAACTTGCCGAAGGAGCTGACGATGGCGGCAAGCGCCTCCGTTTGCGGCTCGTTGAGGCGCGCGGGGGGGGCGGTGGCGGTGAGCGCGGAGAGATGGAAGCGGGCGGGGCGCTCGTCGATGCGGACGAGGTTGCGGCGGACGAGGGTTTGCAGGGTGGAGGCAGGGAGGTTTTTTTGGCGCAATGCGTCGAGGGGCATTTCCCCGCCACAGGCGGAGAGTTCGGCAAGGATGGCTTGTTGATTTTTTGTGAGAGTGGGCAGTCTCGCGCCCTCGACGAGGATGACAAAACGCTCCAGGCGGCGGGCGTCGCGCTCGACAGCGGCATTTTCGCGGGCGATCCATTTTTTGCGCAGCATGGCATGCAGGAGTGGAAGCGGGGCGGCGGTTGCGGTGCGCAGGGTGGAGACTCTGACCGGTTCGCCCGAGGCGAGGCGGGCAAGGACCTTGCGCTCGATTGATTGCTCCTCGAGGCTGAGTGGGGCTTTGCGCGTGGAGCGCGGGGTGCGGGGATGCTGGCGTTTGATGCGCTCGGCGAAGTTGGGCGGGTCAATTCCCTGCCCGGAGCCGGCTTCAAGGACTGTGGCGAGCACGTCGCGGCCAAGGCTGGTGATGCGGTAGTAGATGGTACGGCGGACCTCGGCGGTAAGCGGGAGCATGGTGCGCAGGACCTCGCCGAGCGGCGCGATGTAGTACTGGGCAATCCACTCGGCAAGCTGCATGAGGTAGTCGTTGAGCAGCGGTTCCTCATCGAGCAGCAGCTCGATGGGCAGGGCTTCAAAGCCTTGTGGCCTTGTCGTGGAGGTGGCGAGGACGACGCCGATCAGCTTTTCGTTGCGGAAGGGCACGATGACGCGCGACCCGCGCCGGGGGCTCATGCCTTCGCGGGCAAGGTAAGTGAAGCTCCGCTCGAGCGGAACGGGGAGCGCGACCTCGCAGTAGATGGGCATGACTATGAAAAAGTTTAGGGGATGAGAGGCCTGG
>JAJXXN010000016.1 GCA_021781075.1 Acidobacteriota bacterium
CACGCATGTGGCAACGACTTTTTGATTGTCACCAGTGAGGCGGCCGCAGGGCGCAACTGGGCGGATCTGGCGCGCCGCCTCTGCGGGCGCAACACCGGTGTCGGCGCCGATGGGGTGGAATTTTTTACCTGGACAAAAAACGCCGCTGGCGCGCGCGCCGGCCGCATTCGCCTGCATAATGCCGATGGTTCCATCGCGGAAATCAGCGGCAACGGCACGCGCTGCGTGGCCGCCTGGATGGCTGCGCAGCTCGACTCAAATCCCGGCGACCTGATTGAAATTGAAACGGATGCCGGGGTGCGCGTGGGCAGGATTGAAAGCGTGTGCAGGCACGCCGGCCGCATCTGCTCCGTTGAGGCGCGCACTGGCATGGGCGTGCCGCAGCTCGAGTCCAAGTCTGTGCGCCTGGCCGATGGCGCAATCGTCCATGGCATGCAGGTTTCAACCGGGAACCCGCATTTTGTGATCACGGCAGAAGAGGCCAGTTTCAGCGTGGATGGGCGGGCGTGGCAGGGCATTGGCGATGAGATCTGCCACCACGCGGATTTTCCCAACCAGACCAACGTGGAATTTGCACTTGTGAAAGGCCCCGGGGAAATTGAGATCCGCATCTTCGAGCGCGGCGTGGGGCCGACGACATCATCGGGAACCGGCAGCACGGCCAGCGCCGCGGCAGCGATTGCGCAGGGGCTGGCACAGTCACCACTGACCGTGACGGCACCCGGGGGAGCGCAGCGCGTGGAGTGGAAAGGCGTGGGGAATGAACTGTTCCTCACCGGGCCGGCCGTTGTCATCGCTGAGGGCGAGGCGTGGTGCGAATGAGTTCTCCACTGCTCAAGGTTGGGAAAATCGGGCCCGGCTCGGCGGTCAGCGTCATCGCGCCCGCCTCCTACCCGGCCGAAGAGCGTCTGGCTGCCGGCCTTGCACGCCTTCACGAATTTGGCTTTACTGGTGTGCCAGGCAGCTCCACGAACAGTCGCGGCCCTGCTTACTTTGCGGGAAGCCATGACGGGCGGCTCGCGGATTTTCATGCGGCATTTGCAGCGGAGACGGTAGCAATCCTCGCGGTGCGTGGCGGCTACGGGTCCAATTATCTTTTGAGCGGCCTGGACCTCGAAGTTGTCCGGAAAAATCCAAAACCGTTTTTCGCCTACAGTGACCTGACCGGGATTCAATTGCATCTTCTCGACAGGATTGGGCTGCCGGCATTTCATGGGCCCATGGTTGCCGCGGATTTTGGCGTGGAGAATGGCGTGCATGCGGCAAGCTTTCTTGCAACGGTGAGCGGTGAATTGTACGGCGTTGGCATCGCGGAAGGGTTGCGCGTCCTGCGGGGCGGAAACGCGGAAGGAATTTTGTACGGCGGATGCCTGAGCATCATCACGACCATGCTCGGCACGCCCTACGAGCCAGAAACCGAAGGCAAGCTGCTCTTTTTGGAAGATGTGGGGGCGAAACCTTACCAGGTGGACCGGATGCTGTGGCAGTTGCGCGCCGCCGGCAAACTGCGTGGCGTCAAGGCGATTGTTTTTGGTGAAATGCTGGATTGCGTTCCTCCGGGGAGCGGAGAGCGTGTTGGCTCGACGGAAGGAGGCGCGCTCGAAGAAGTGGTGCTGCGCTGCCTTGATGATTTCGCCGGGCCCATTGCCATTGGTTTGCGCAGCGGGCACGTAACACGTCAAAATGTGACGCTCACCTTCGGCGTGCGGGCGCGGCTCAACTGCAATGGCGATGGAGCACGGCTTGATTTTCTTGAAAGCGCGGTTGCGTGAAAGCGGAAAATTTTGAGGACGATGGAAAAGCACATTCATTTTATTGGAATCTGCGGCACGGCAATGGCCTCGCTCGCCGGGCTGCTGCAACTCAAGGGCCACCGGATCACCGGTTCCGACCAGGCGGCTTACCCGCCCATGAGCGACCTTCTCGGCTCACTCGGCATTCCCATCAGCGAGCCATATTCGGAGGCCAACCTCGCGGCGCGCCCCGATTTGGTCGTTGTCGGCAACGCGCTATCACGCGGCAACCCGGAGATCGAGTTCGTGCTGGAGCAGCACCTGCCGTTCACATCGATGGCCGCAGTGGTGCGCGAGGAGTTTCTCGGCGGGCGTGATTCACTGGTGGTCGCCGGCACACACGGAAAAACCACCACCACCAGCATGCTTGCCTGGGTCTTCGAGGCAGCCGCCAAGTCCGAACCCGCGCTGGCGCCCTCGTTCCTCATCGGTGGTGTGGCGGAAAATTTTGGCACCAGTTTCCAGTTGCGCGCCACAAAAAATTTCATCATCGAGGGCGATGAGTATGACACCGCCTTCTTCGACAAGGGGCCGAAGTTTCTTCATTATTTCCCCGACGCGCTGATCCTGACGCACGTGGAGTTTGACCACGCGGACATTTACGCCGACCTGAACGCAGTGAAAACCGCCTTCAAGCGCCTGGTCAACCTTGTGCCGCGCAACGGACTGATTGTGGCCTATGATGGCAGTGACAATGTCGCCGAGTGCACGGCAAAAGCCTTCTGCCGTGTTGAGCGTTACGGCTTCAGCGAGACGGCGCATTGGCAGATTCGCAAGTTGCGCCATGAGGAAGGCATCTCGCACTGGGAGATCTGGCACAACGGCGCACTGTGGGCGCAAATGGAAATGGGCCTCGCCGGCGAGCACAACGCGCTGAACGCGACCGCGGCCGCGGCGCTGGCCGCGGGGCGGGGCGTCGAAAAAACAGCAATCGTTGCCGCCATGCAATCATTCAAGAGCGTAAAGCGACGCCTTGAGGTGCGGGCAGTGGTTGATGAGGTCACCATCATCGACGACTTTGCGCACCACCCGACCGCGATCCGGCAGACATTGCGCGCGCTGCGGTCGGCTTATCCTTCGCTACAAACTGGCGGGAGGTTGTGGGCGATTCTGGAGCCGCGATCGAATACGCTGCGACGCAAAGTGCTCGCAAAGGAACTCTCACTCAGCCTTTGCGAAGCAGACCGCGTGGTGATGGCGGCTGTTTACCAGAGCGAGAAAATCCCCGCCAACGAGCGCCTCGATGAAGCGGAGGTGATTGCCGCCATCGCAAGCAGAGGCAAGCCGGCGCAAATCTGCGGTGATGTGGATGCGATCATGGCCCTGGTGGCCGCTGATGCGCGGCGTGGCGACGTGGTTGCGATCCTGTCCAATGGCGGCTTTGGTGGAATTTATGAGAAACTTCCTGAAAGATTGAGGGCCAGGGCCTAAGCATGATTGCCGGTTTGACAATACTGTTCACTTTCCTGGTGCTGGGCATACCAACCGGCATTGTGCTCTGTTCATGGACCTTCCTCACCGGCAATGTGATGCCGCTCTACCATGCCACCTCGTGGATCGCGCGCGCCGGGCTGTGGCTTGGCGGGGTCCGCGTTGAAGTCGTCGGGCTCGAGCGTATCCCCAAGGACCGCGCCTGCATCTTCATGGCCAACCACGTCTCCAATCTCGACCCACCCGTGCTGTTACCAATGCTTCCCGGGCGCACCTCGGCACTGCTGAAAAAAAGCCTGATGAAGATTCCCCTGCTCGGCTATGGAATGAGGAAGGCGCGCTTCATCCCGGTTGACCGCTCAGGCTCGACCGTGGGAGCCATTGAAAGCACGAAAATGGCGCGGGCTGTGCTCGCGGATGGGATTCACATCACGGTCTTTGTTGAAGGCACACGCTCCTCCGATGGCCGCATGCTGCCTTTCAAAAAAGGCCCGTTCTTTTTGGCCACGGAAACCGGCGCGCCCTGCATTCCCGTTTCCATCACAGGAACCGAGAGGATGATGCGCAAGGGCAGCAGCAAGGTCCACCCCGGCACGGCGCGCGTTGAATTTCATGAGCCCATTGAGTCAAACGAGTACGGCAGCCGCGATGAACTGATGATGGCGGTCCGCCGGTCGATTGCGTCGGGGTTGCCGGAGTGGATGCGCCCGGACGATGTGGGCTGAATACCTTCCTCGACAAACAAACCCTCCGGTATTGCCGGAGGGCTTTTGCTCCACAGCCTAGTTTGCCTACTGAATCACAGCATTGTAGCCGTTGTTGAGAAGCTTATCGCGCATGGCGGTGGCATCGTCGCGCGTGGGGAATGGCCCAAGCCGGACGTGGATGCGGTTGTCCCTCTCGCGGTTTGCCATGGCGGTGAATCCATGCTTGCTGAGCGCATCTAGAAGATTCGTCGCATCCTCCTGGGTGTAGAGGACGGCGACCTGCACCATGGGCGGGTGCGAGGGTGCGGACGACGTGTCCAGCCCGTAGTTGGGGTTTGATACGAGATGGGTGAAGGGGTCGGGGCGGCGGGCGATGTCATTGTGGTGTGCCACCACCGTCGAATGCGGGCTGCCGTGCCGGCGTGATTCCCTCAGTGAAGACTTTGTATACGCCGCCGGTTTGCTTTCAGCCTGCACCGGTTTCTGCACTGCTGGGGCGGCAGCCACCGGCGCCGCGGCTGCGGTTGGCGGCGGTGCTGTTTGTGGCGCAGCGCCCTGCGCAACGGCCGCCGGTGCGGCTGCTGTCGGCGCGGGGCTTGCCGTCTGTGTGGCAACGGGCTTCACCGTTGCAGATGTCTGGATGGCTGCATTTTCTGCCGCCAGATTTTTATGGCCGACCATGTAACCGACCCCGTAACAAGTTCCGCCCACCACCACGAGCGAAACCAACAAAACAAGAATAGTGCCCAGGCTCATGCCCGAGTCATTGGAAGAGCCCATATCGTCGTAATCCCGTCCTCTTTCAATTTCAATTTGTGAGTCGAAAATCATTTATTTTCCCCCAGTATTCCCCGAGGAGACTTTGTTGAGCATCGTCATCAATTCGACCGGCAGCGGGAAGACGATGGTGGTGTTTTTCTCAACGCCGATTTCAGTGAGCGTTTGCAGGTAGCGGAGCTGGATGGTCATGGGCTCGGTGGAGAGCAGATGTGCGGCATCGACGAGCTTTTGCGCAGCGTTGAATTCGCCCTCGGCGTGGATAATCTTGGAGCGTTTTTCACGCTCGGCCTCGGCCTGCTTGGCCATGGCGCGGAGCATCTGCTCGGGCAGGTCGACCTGCTTGACCTCGACGGAGACCACCTTGACGCCGAAAGGCTCGGTGCGCTGGTCGATGATGGTCTGGATTTTGAGGTTGAGTTTTTCGCGGTGGCTGAGCAACTCGTCGAGCTCGACCTCACCGAGGACGGAACGGAGGGTGGTCTGCGCGAACTGCGAGGTTTGGTAGACGTAATTCGCGACCTTGATGACCGCGGAGTTTGGATCGAGGACGCGCAGGGTGATGACTGCATTGACCTTGAGCGTGACATTGTCGCGTGTGATGACGTCCTGTGGCGCAACCTCGAGCACCTCTTGCCGCAGCGAGATGCGGACGATTTGATCAAAGGGGCGGAAGACAAGGATGATGCCCGGGCCTTTTGGAGTGGAGAGGGCCTTGCCGAGGCGGAAAATGACGCCGCGCTCGTATTCGCGGAGAATTTTGATGGAGTTGAGAAGATAGAGAACAATAATCGCAATGAATACAAGGGTAGGAAGAGCCATCGGTGTACACCTCAGGTACAGGTGAATTTTACCTGAAAAGCGTGCTTATTCGTCAGTTTTTTGTAGTGGGTCAGTGGCAACAGGAACGACCTGTAAGATGTTTGTTTCATTGGCCAGTACCCGAAGCTGCTGGCCTACGGCGACGGGCTGCGAGCAGATGGCCTGCCAGATTTCACCATCGACCAGGACGTGCCCGGTGGGATTGAGGGGTTCCATGGCGGTGGCGAAGGAGCCGACCACGGCATCCGCGCCGAGGCGGAACTTGCGCTGGCGGGCCCTCCAAGCCAGCCGCAGAAGGAAGACGGTGATGATGCCGAAGGCGGCGCTGATGGAGAAGGCGAGAGCGGGGCCGATGCGCATCTCCGGGATGGGGGCATCGACGAGGGTAAGCAACCCAAAGGCCAGCGATAAAATCCCGGCAATCGCCAGTGCGCCGTGGCCGCCAAACTTGGCTTCAAGCACCATCAGCACAAATCCGGCCATTACCAGCATCACTGCCGTGCCATGGATGGGCAGCAGGTCAAAGGAAAAGACCGCGAGCAGAACAAGGACCGTGCCGAGCGCGCCGGGAACGATGGTGCCGGGGGAGTTGAACTCGAGATAAATGAGCAGGGCGCCGATGATCAGGAAAATGAGCGCGATATTCGGGTCGGCGAGCCAGCCGAGGAGTTTTTCGCGCAGGGTCGGCTCAATGGCAACCACCTGCGCGCCGGCCGTGTGGAGTGTGGCCGTTGAGCCGTCAAGCCGCGTGATGACGCGCCCGTCGAGCGTGGCGAGCAGTTGCGTGTCGCTCGTGGCGGTGAAGTCAATCAGGCGCGCGTTGAGCGCTTCTTCCGCGGTGTAGGAGTGCGAGCTTCTGACCGCGGCCTCGGCGGCATCGGCGTTTCGATTCCGTTTGGCGACATAGGAGCGCAAAAACGCGGCGGTATCGTTGATGATCTTCTGGCTCATCACGTCGTCGGGCTTGTCGGTTGTGGGGAAGGGATGCGCCGCCCCGGCATTGGTTCCCGGCGCCATGACGGCCACATCCGCCGCCTCGAGCAAAAAGAAGCCCGCTGAACCCGCGCGGGCGCCGGCGGGGGCCACGTAGACAATGACCGGGATGCGCGAACTGAGGATGGCGCCGGCCATGGCGCGCATTGACGTAATCAGCCCGCCCGGCGTGTTGAGCTCAATCAGAAACGCCGCGGAACCGTCGGAATTGGCCGTTTGCAGGGCGCGGTCAAGGATGCCGGCGCTGATGGGCTGGATTGTGTCGTTGAGGACGAGGCGGTCAATGCGGACCGGGTGGGGAATATTGTTTTTGCCATTCGTCGCAGGGCTGTCTTGAGCTGAAAGGTAAACCGCCAGAAGCAGGAGTGAGGCAAGGACCGCGCTGCTGATGACGCTCCGGTTGGCACGCATGGGTTGCTCCTTCCAGCGGGGGAAATTTATGGCCGTCCCTGCTTCTGAGCGATTGTACTCCGCAACTCAAGTGCGGCGCGATTGGATGGATCCAGCTTCAGTGCCTCGCCGGTTTCCTCCGCCGCGCTGTCCAATCGGTTGCGGGCAAGGTCAATGCGGGCCAGCAAGAGCCAACCCGCCGTTGTGGGCTCCATCTGCTGCGCGGTGTTGGCCTCGGCACGCGCCGAGTCCAGGTCACCGGTGCGCTCGCGAATCTCGCCCAATCCAACGTGTGCCGCTGCCAGCGAGCCATCCGACTTGATTGACGCTTGATAAAGCCTCTCGGCCTCCAGGAGCAGCCCTCGGTCCAGATAGGCATGGGCTTCATCAGCCAATGAAACTGCGCGTTCGCGCGGCGACAGCGAGGCGCGGCGCGCGGCCTGCATCGCGTCCATTGATTGCGCCGCCTCCCGGAATGCCGCGGCATTGAAGTTGCGGTCAATGCGCTCGAGAGGGTCGGGCTGGTCGCCGGGTTTTGCCGCCCCCGGTGGCGGCTGCCAAGCATCCAGAAGGTCGGCCGCATCCTCGTCCGCAGGCCGCTCGCGCAGATACTCCTTCAGCTCCGCAACCGCCTCCGCCGCATGATTGTTACGGTGCAGGCTGACAGCCAAATTAAAATGAAAATCCGCGTATTGGGGGTCGCCCGCGACCGCCTGCCGGAAGAGCGCGCTGCCATCCGCCCCCCGTCGGCTTTGCGCCACCGCCTCATTGTTCAAAACCTCGGGCAGTGGCAGAACCTGCGCCACTGCGCCAAAGGCATTCTCCGCGTCGTTGTATTTGCCGGAAAGCAAGAGGGACACACCACGGTCAAAACTTGCCTCGAGAAAATCGGGGTCATCGCGGTCCACGTGCGTGAAGGCCTTTGTCGCCTCTTCATATTGCCCGCTCACATAAAGCTCTCGGCCAAGCGCCATCCAGGCGCGCGAGTAGCCGGGGCTGAGCAGGGTCGCGCTGCGCAGGTGCGTGATGCGCTCGGCATGGTCAGGCTCGGTGATGCCGCGGATGTACTGCTCAAAGGCATCGAGGCGCAGCGATGAGCCGAGGGCGGTGAAGGTTTGCTCGGAGACCGCAAATTGCGGTTCCAATTGGCGCGCGACGCGCCAGGCAAGGCGGCTGTAGAGGGTGAGCAGGTCACCCAGCGCGCCCTGCACGCTGAGCGGCTGCGCCATTCGCAAACGCGGCACGTCAATCAACTGCGCCTCAAGGATCAGGTCGCTTCCGTTGGTGATGTACGAGCCGGTCACCAAGGTTTCTACATCCAGCGACTGCGCCAGCCGGATGGCGCTGGCCCGCGTCGGCTGATAGTTCGCCGGCATGCCCTGATGGTCAAGGGCGCTCAAGCGGTCGGTGCGGCTCACGGGCGAAAACCCGGCTGCGGCAAGGCGGGCATTCAGTACCTCTGGCGCGGCCTCACGGATCCAATCGAGGGAGGGCTGGCCAGTGCGGTTCTCAAAGGGCAGGACGAGAAGGATGCGGCTGGCGCCTGCGGCAGCGGGGGGTTGCGCCATCATCCGCGCCGCTGGAAGCAAGCAGAGTGAGAGCGCGAACATAGTGTTGCGGAGAAAAATCTTCACTGAGCTGATTATAGGTTGGTCATCGCGCTTCCAGTGCCGCGCGCTGCCCTGTGCTGCCGGGCATGGCAGCCTCGATCGGGTGGTCAAACCGCACGACCGCGGCCCACAATCCGCGGTCTTCTTCCCTCCAGACAATTTCCCCGCCGAGAATCTTCACGGCCTCCTCGGGGCTCAAATCGCGATGCAGCCCGAAGTAGCGCGCCTCCATCTTTTGGTCTCGCGCAAAAAAAGCCGGCTGCGGCGGGTTGATCTTTGTTGAAAACAAAAATGCCGCCGAGTACTGCATGGCATCGCCTTCGGCGCGGGTGATTTGCGGGGCTGAGAAATCTTCCACACGGTAAACGTCGAACGGCTGTTTGACGTAACCGAGCTCGGGTCGCGTCAGCTCATCGGTGCCCGGCCAAGCCGAGAGCACGGTAGCGCCGGCATCGCGGGCCGTCAAATAGCCGATGGCGTGCTGGTGCAGGCGGATAAAGCTGGCGTAGCTGAGGTTGTCCTCGGGCGCGATGCCATAGGGCGGGTTGATGAACAGGGCAAGCAGAAAGGCCGCGGCGGAGAAGAGCGCGAGCAACTGCCAGTAACGCACGCGCTGGTAAAAAATCGAGATGGCGACGAGGAGCACCAGTGGATAGAGCGGCAGTAGATAGCGCGTGAGGAGCGCCCCGCCGAGCACGCTGAAGAGCAGTGCATTGGCCAGCAGGAGTACGAGGATGCGGCGCAGCGCATCAGGGGCAAGAAAAGGGCGTGGATCGCCCTTGTGGTTGAGCGCGGGGGCAAAGAAGAGGGCGCCCACGGAGCAGAGCACCGGGACAAAGAGGTTCATGTGCGCGGTCAAATGCAGCAGGCGGTGCAGCAGCGCGAGGGCAAAGCGGAGGGGGTCGAGATTGGCCGAGGCGTTGTAGCGCAAAAACTCCGGGTTGCCGAAGAAGTAGCCGGTAACGGCGTGGTGGTAGACGTACCAGGCGGCGAGCGGAAGGGCGGAGGCGGCCAGCCACAGCGCCCCTGTGAAAAGTACCTTGCGCTCCCGCGCCCCGGGCCTCGCCAGTTGCACAAGGTCAATCAGCGCCAGTGCCGCGGGAAAGATGATTGCGGTTTCTTTTGAAAGAGCGGCAAGCGCAAACCAGAACGCCGCGGCCCAGGGCCTGCGTTTTTCTGCGGGCAACGCGTCGCCGAGTCCCCAGAGCGTGAAGGCGGCGGCGAAGATGTCGGCGTGGGCCAGAGTTGACTGTGTGAACCAGATTGGGTAAAGCGCCGTGAGCACGACAGTCCAGAAGGCGACGAGGGGCTGTGGGTTGAGCCGCATGGCAAGCCGCCACACACCCAGCAGGCCGAAGGTGGCAACCAGCATCACCGCCTCGCGCGTCACGTAGGGGGTGAAACCGCTGGCCAGCCACCATAGGGCGAGATAGACCGAGGGCAAGGGCGGGTGTGCGTTGGAGAGCGTGGAAACGGGAATGAGCAGGCCTTTGTGGAATAGGTCCCAGGCCGCGGGGATATAGTAGCCGGCCTCGTCCCAATAATAGGGGAGGTTGAGGAGCTTGAAGTGCGTGGCGCACAGCGCGGCAAAAATCACCGGGTAAATCATCCACAACGGCAGCGGCTGGTCCATGCGCGGCTCCCACCGTCGGAGGCCATTGGCTCGCATCCGGTTTGCGCGCGGATTCTTCAATTCACAGGGCCCTGGTTGAAGACAGCCCCGGTCGGCTCCAGGTTCAACTGCCCAAAGGCCTGCTCATACTGGGCGAGGTTTTGGCCCAGCACATTCCACAGCGCCTTGGCCTGCTGCGGGCTCAGGTAGATCGCATGGTGGTTGCGGATGTTCACCTGCTCGGGCGATTCGCTCGCCGCCAACCCGAAGACAAGCTGGAAGTCCCATACACTGGCCTTCACCTGCACACTGTTGGCGTAGGACTCGCGGAAATCCTCCGCATTGCTCACGCTCACCTTGGTCTGCTGAATCTGTGGGTTCATGGTGCATCCAGAATATAGGGAGCGACTGCAAAATGCGAATTGCGCCGACCGGGCAAGTTGCCGGCACACCGCTTTGAGATGCAGGCGCTCAAAAATCCTCAAAATTCCGCCGTAGCCAAAGCATCGAGAAACTCCCGGCTTCGAGCGGGTAATATCTTGTTGCTGGCGAGCGCGGCATGGAGCGGTGGATTGCGACGTGAGCGGGGAACTCATACTTAATATTTGTAAAGTAATTATATTATTAACATTATTTATTGAAATTATTAACCGCAAATTTTATTTGATTAAACGGATTATGCGCTTGGTGACGGTTATCACAGCGGCACACGAAATCGCGCGATGAGAATAATGCCGGGCTTGGGGCATTTTGCTCCAAACCCGGAGGTCGGGCGAAATGAACTGGCAGTCGCAGTACCGCAGCCATCTGATGAGCGCTGCCGAGGCGTTGCGGATTGTGCGCTCGGGCGACCGCGTCTGGATTCAGTCCGGCTGCGGCACGCCGCACCTGCTTGTGGACGCGTTGGTGGCGCGCGGCACTGACCTGCATGACGTGGAGATCATGCACATGAAAAACCTGGGCCCGGCGGAGTACACCGAGGAGCGATTTGCAGGGCATTTCCGCCATCGCGGGTTGTTTTTGGGGGATAACGTGCGCCCGGCGGTGCAGGCGGGGTGTGCCGATTACACGCCGATTTTTCTGCATGAGATAGAGGGGCTTTTTGAGCGCGAGTTGCCGGTAGACGTGGCGCTGATGCAGGTGTCGCGCCCTGATGCGCATGGTTTTGTGAGCCTTGGCACGACGGTGGACTGCACGCTGAACGCGGCGCGCGCGGCGCGGGTGGTGATTGCCGAGGTCAACGACCAGATGCCGCGGACGCATGGGGAGACGAACCTGCACGTGAGCCATTTTTTTGCGATGGTGGAGACCTCGCACCCCATCCACGAGATGCATGCCGAGCCGTACAACGACGAGCAGCTCCGCGTGGCGCAGAATGTCGCCAGCCTCATCCCCAACGGCGCCACACTGCAAATGGGCATCGGCGGCATCCCCGACGCCGTGCTCAGTTGCCTCACCGACAAGCGCGACCTCGGCGTTCACACCGAAATGTGCTCGGACGGCGTGATTGAGCTGATGGAAGCCGGCGTCATCAACGGCGAAAAGAAATCCATCCACCGTGGCAAGGTGGTGCTCTCTTTTGTGCTGGGGACCAAGAAGCTGTTTGATTATGTGCACGAGAACCCGGCGTTTGAGTTCCGCCCGGTGAAGTACACGAACGACCCGTTTGTGATTGCGCGCAACGACAACATGGTGGCCATCAACAGCGCCATTCAGGTCGATCTGACGGGGCAGGTGTGCGCGGACTCGATTGGGACCAAACCCTACAGCGGCTTTGGCGGCCAACTGGATTTCATCCGCGGCGCGGCGCGGTCAAAGGGCGGGGTGCCCATCATCGCGCTGCTTTCGACGGCCAAAAACGGCGCCATCTCGCGCATTGTGCCGACGCTTGAGCCCGGCGCTGGTGTGGTGACGACGCGCGCCGATGTACATTACGTGGTCACCGAGCACGGGATAGCAAACCTGCACGGCAAGTCGCTGCGCGAGCGCGCGGAGGCGCTGATCCAGGTTGCAGCCCCGAAGTTCCGCGCGGAGCTGGAGGAATTTGCGTTGCGCGCGCATTATCTGGAAAAGAAAGCGCCACTGGTTTGCGCCTGATGGCGGCGAGAGGAAGATGGAGGTTCCAATGGCAGCAGAGAAGAAACAGGACAGAGGCAAGCTGGTGGTGAACGAGAACGATTGCAAGGGCTGTGGGCTGTGCGTTGAGGCGTGCCCCATGCATTGCATCGGCATGAGCGAGCAGTTGAACCACTATGGATACAAAACAGCGCAGTACGCAGGCTCGGGATGCACGGGCTGCGGCATCTGCTTCATGGCGTGCCCGGAGCCGGGCGCGTTGACGGTGTGGCGGCTGGCCACACAGCATGAACCGGTCGCGGCCTGAGCCCGCAACATTCGAGGTCCCTATGCACAAGCAACTGATGAAAGGCAATGAAGCGGTGGTCAGGGCGGCAATCCTGGCCGGGTGCCGCGGTTTCTATGGGTATCCCATCACACCGGCGAGCGAGATCACCGAAACCGCCGCGGAGTTGATGCCCAAGGCCGGCGGCGTATTTTTGCAGGCGGAGAGCGAGGTGGCGGCGATCAACATGCTTTACGGGGCCTCCTCGGCGGGCGTGCGCTGCATGACGGCCTCGAGCGGGCCGGGGATCAGCCTGATGCAGGAAGGCGTCAGCTACATGGCCGGCGCGGAACTCCCCTGTGTGATTGCCGACATCACCCGCGGTGGCCCGGGGCTGGGGAACCTTGGCTCGGAGCAGAGCGATTATCACCAGGTCGTCAAAGGCGGCGGCAACGGCAGTTACAAGACGATTGTGCTCGCCCCGCACTCCGCGCAGGAGATGGCTGACCTCACCGCGCTGGCCTTTGAGCTGGCCGACAAATACCGCACGCCGGTCTATTTGATGGCCGATGGGTTCATCGGGCAGATGATGGAGCCGGTGGAGTTTCCGCAAGCGGCAGTAGCGCCCAAGACCCCGGAGTGGGCAGTTGCGGGGACGCGGGAGACGCGAGGCAACCTGATCACGTCTCTCTTTATGGACAATGATGAGCTGGAGCAGCGGCTTATCCGGCTGCAGGCCAAGTACGCGCAGGCGGAGCGCGAGGAGACCCGGTCCGAGTCCTTTTACTCCGAGGATGCGGAGATTGTTTTGGTGGGTTACGGGATTGTGGGCCGCATTTTGAAGGCAGTGACGATGGAAGCGCGCGCGATGGGGTTGCCGGTGGGGCTGCTCCGTCCGATCACGCTTTTCCCATTCCCGAAGCTGGAAGTGGCGCGCCATGCCAAACATGCCAAGGCTTTTGTGGTGGTGGAGATGAGCAACGGGCAGATGATTGAGGATGTGCGCCTGGCTGTCAATGGGGCGCGCCCGGTTGAGTTTGTGAACCGCATGGGCGGCAATGTGCCCACGCGCGAGCAGATCATGGAGGTGGTGCTCCGCCTGGTTATGGAGCACAACGTGCGGCGGAGCGAAACCGCCGAGGAAGCGAGGCTGGCGCATGTCTAGCGTAATGGTTCCCGAATATGAAATTGCCTGTGCGCGTCCCGACAGCTTTTATGAGCGCTACGAGCGCAAGCCCGAGTTACGCCATGCCACGCATTATTGCCCTGGTTGCGGGCACGGGACGGCGCACAAGATGATCGCCGAGGCCATAGACGGGCTTGGGATCAAGGACCGCACGGTGCTCATCAGCCCGGTTGGCTGCTCTGTATTTGCCTACTATTACTTTGATGTGGGCAATGTACAGGCGGCGCATGGGCGGGCGCCCGCGGTGGCCACGGCGGTGAAGCGGAGCCGGCCGGAGAGCATTGTGCTGAGCTACCAGGGTGACGGCGACCTTGCCGCCATTGGGATGGCGGAGATCCTGCACGCCGCGAACCGCGGGGAAAGCATCAGCGTGATCTTCATCAACAACGCCATCTACTCGATGACGGGCGGCCAGGTGGCGCCGACGACACTGGTGGGACAGAAGAGCGCGACCACGCCGCTAGGCCGCAGCATTGAGAATGAAGGCTACCCGCTGCGCATCGCGGAGCTTTTGGCCACGCTCGAGGCGCCGGTTTACATTGAGCGCGTGGGCCTTGGCGACAACAAGCAGATTGCGCAGGCGACAAAAGCGGTGCGCAAGGCGCTGGAAACCAGGTCAAGGGGCT
>JAJXXN010000079.1 GCA_021781075.1 Acidobacteriota bacterium
TCGACGACAACCGGCTCGCCTACGCTGGCGATCACCGGCTACACGGGCAACTGCGCCCGGGGAACGTACACCATCACCTCCGCACCGGGCACGCTGGCGCTGGACCAGTACCCCCTTGCAATCCCCAACAGGTCTGCTGCGACGCATCCAAACATTGCAGCCTTCACGACAGACTACAATGGCATCAACTACGCCACGGCCACGTTGACCATTTACTAAACCAGCATCAACCTCAAACAAACATCCCCGTCCACTTGAAAGTGGGCGGGGATGTTTTTGTGTTGAAGTTAGCAAATCTAACCGGCCGCAATGCGGCTATTCCAGGTTATTACCTCGGGCAACACGCAGTTTTATTCTTCAACCAAGGATCAAATTATCAATCAGGCGTGTCCCGCCCACATAAGCGGCAACCGCGCATAGCAATCCCGGCTCCGCTAGTATTGCCGCCTCAAGACTTTCCTGCTTGACGATCTCAATATAATCAATTCGCACTTGCGGTACTTCATCAAATACAGTTCGCGCAGCCTCGCACAGCCGGGCCGGATCCGCTTCTCCTTGTGCGAATAATTCCTGCACTCTGCGCAATGCACGGTTCAAGACCAGAGCCTGCGCCCGCTCCTCCGGATTCAAATACCGGTTCCGCGAGCTGAGTGCCAGGCCATCACCCTCGCGCACAATCGGACACACGACAATTTCAGTTGGGATGAGCAAATCGCGAGCCAGCCGCCGTATCACCGCGCACTGCGCCGCGTCTTTTTGTCCAAAGTAGGCGCGCGCGGCCGCGGCCGCATTCAAAAGCTTGGTGACCACCGTGGCCACGCCGCGAAAATGCCCAGGTCGCGATCCACCGTCCAACCTGGCATCCAGCCCGGCAACCTCGACAAATGTACTCGCGCCCGCCGGGTACATTTCATCCACCGCAGGCACAAAAACCGCAAACTCCACGCCGCGATGGCGCTCCGCTTCGGCATCAAGCAGTGCGCAGTCCGCATCGATCGTGCGCGGATAACGCGCAAAATCCTCATTGGGGCTAAACTGTGTCGGGTTCACAAAAATTGTGACCAAGACCGCCTCGCACTCTTCAGCCGCGCGCCGCACCAGGGAGATGTGGCCAGCGTGCAGGGCGCCCATGGTGGGGACAACTCCCACCACTTCGCGCCGCGAGGCGCGCCACTCCCGCAGCTCACTCACTGTAGTCAAAATACGCATCAGGCCCGCCGTTGCTCTTTTTTCGCCACACGCTTGGCCAACTGTTCGCGCTCAGCCGTGGGCAGATGGTAGCTCTCCTCATCGGTGGGAAAGCTGCCGCCGAGGACATCTTCGCGATAATGGCTCACTGCGTCGTGCATGAACGTGTGAAGGTCGGCGTAACGGCGCGCGAACTTTGCCTTAGGCAGGAAGCTCAGCCCCAGCAAATCGTGCAGCACAAGAATCTGCCCGTCGCACTCCGGGCCTGCGCCAATTCCTATCGTCGGCACCGGCAGCTCGGCGCTGATGCGCGCCGCCACCTCGCGCGGAATTCCCTCCAGCACCACCGCACCCGCCCCCGCCTCTGCAAGTTCCATCGCCTGACGCCGCAACTCATCGGCTGCCTGCGCGTTTTTGGCCTGTACTTTGAATCCGCCCATCCGGTTTACGCTTTGCGGGGTCAGGCCCAGGTGTCCCACCACTGGAATCTCCGCCGCAACCAGCGCACGCGTCAGGTCAATGCGCGCGCCCTCAATCTTTACCGCCTCTGCCCCGGCCTCCTTCACAAAGCGCACGGCATTGGCCACCCCTTCACTCACTGCGCCGTGGTAGCTGCCGAAGGGCATGTCCGCCACCACCAGCGCCCTGCGCACCGCACGCCGCACGGCACGGGTGTGGTGCAGCATCTCATCCACCGTAACGGCCAATGTATTTTCATGGCCCAGCACGACCATCGCCAGGGAATCGCCAACCAGCACCAGGTCAATGCCCGCATCATCCACAATGCGCGCGCTCGCGTAGTCATACGCCGTCAAGGCACTGATGCGCTTCCCCGCCCTCTTCATCTCCATGAGTGAAGGCAGGGTCACCTTGGGCATTTTGTAAAGGGAATCATTTTGGGCGCGGGACGCGCCACTCGGAATCAAGCTCATGTCACCTCCAGTGCCGCTCCGCAAATCAGGATGCAGCCTGAGTACTCAGTTTAAACCCGCACACTTGCTAACTGCGAGAATTCGCCGCATGGTTGTTCTGGCTCCGCGGCAGTGGAGTCGGCTGCACGCTGACCTGCTGCGCCATCGTGACAATCAGAGCCTGCGCGGCATCCCGGCCAGCACAGCGATACGAGTGCGGCGTTGCCGCATCAAAATAAACCGCATCACCTGGAGTAATTTCATGTTCCTGCTCGCCATGGCGAATGACCAGATCCCCCTCCACCAGATAAAGAAATTCAAATCCGGCGTGCAGATGGGCGCGTGGCTCCTGTCCTTTTTTCAGGGGGATAAACTCCGCAAGATAAGGATCCATCATACGGTCAGCCACTTGGTAGCCAAGGCTCTCAAAAAAATAAGTGGGCGCATCCACGCCGGTCTGCGGCAGCTTCACCCGCTCACGCTTACGATGGACTCGAAACACCGACTCCGGCGCCGACTCAAAAAAGTAGGAAAGATCCTTGGAAAAAACCATGGCGATGCGCGCCAGGTTCTTGAGCGTGGGCACCACGCGCCCGGTTTCTAGCTGAGACAGAAAGCTCGCCGAGAGCCCTGTATGCCGGCCCAGCTCCACCAACCCCATGGAGCGTTTCAGGCGCAGCCGTTTGATGCGCTCGCCAATCCGCTTTTCTGCAATAAAATTTTCCGCCGTCTCAGTGTTTACTTGCGCGCCGTGGTGCTCATCCCGCGTGATGGTCTCGGGCATTGGTGCCTCCAAAATTGCTTGCAATAGGAAGATGACTGAAATAAGACGATTGATTCATTTTGTCAAAAACAATTGCGATGCTACGAAATAAAATCCGCCGACTCAAGTAATTTTCACCAGATGGCAATAATGCCACGGCGACCAGCAAGAATGTGCATCGGACGGCGAACCACATCACAATTCCATATTAACTGCTTTATTTTCAGTAACTAAAATTCAACCTCACCCATTGCATTGAATTCCGTTTGCGGCAAAAAACTGTACCGGGTACATTGATTAATGTGATTCGTTTTAACTATCTGGGGCGCATGGCTTATGCCGAGGCGCTTGATTTGCAACTGCGTCTGGCTGCCTTGCGCACCGAAGGCCTGGTTGAAAACACGCTGCTGCTTGTTGAGCACCCACCGGTGTTGACGCTTGGGCGCAATGCGGGGCGCGAAAATATCCTGGCGTCGGATGCGATGCTGGCCGCGCGTGGCGTGGAGGTGCATGAGATCAAACGCGGCGGGGATGTGACTTATCACGGGCTGGGCCAGTTGGTCGGGCAAGAAAGGCGGCCGCATCCTCTATGTCCGGGCGATCCGGCTGTGCGGCGGAGACATGTAAGGCGCCTTCGCGCTCGAATATTCAGTT
>JAJXXN010000277.1:0-7453 GCA_021781075.1 Acidobacteriota bacterium
TCGGCCACTACGAGCGCTTCACCCACGCCCCGCTCTCGCGAGACAACAACCTCACCACCGGCCGCATCTACGAGCAAATCATCCTCAAGGAGCGGCGCGGCGATTACCTCGGCAAAACCGTCCAGGTCATCCCCCACGTCACCAACGAAATCAAAAACGCCATGCGCAAGGTCGCCGCAAACGGCGCCGATGTAACCATCGTCGAAATCGGCGGCACCGTCGGCGATATCGAGTCCCTCCCCTTCATCGAGGCCATCCGCCAGATGCGCCAGGAACTCGGACGCGAAAACACCTGCTTCGTCCACCTCACCCTCGTCCCCTGGATCGCCGCCGCGCAGGAGCTCAAGACCAAGCCCACCCAGCACTCCGTCAAGGAACTCCTCTCCATCGGCATCCAGGCCGACGTCCTCCTCTGCCGCACCGACCGGCCACTGCCCCGCGAGATGAAACAAAAAATCGCCGCCTTCTGCAACGTCGAGGAACGCGCCGTCATCACCGCAAAGGATGTCCCTTCCATCTACGAGGTCCCCCTCGGCTTCGCGCAGGAGGGCGTCGATGAACTCATCCTAAAATACCTCCGCATTGACGCGCCCGCCGCAGACCTCTCCAAATGGCAGGACCTCGTCCACCGCGCCTACAACCCGCGGGACGAAGTCTCCATCGCCATCGTCGGCAAATACGTCGAGTACGAGGACAGCTACAAGTCCCTCAAGGAGGCGCTCACCCACGGCGCGCTCTCGCAAAACCTCAAGCTCAAAATCACGTGGATCGAAGCCGAGGGTCTCGAGTCAAAATCCCCCGACGACCGCGGCTACGAGTCGCAGCTTGAAGGCTTCGATGGCATCCTCGTCCCCGGCGGATTCGGCAAGCGCGGCATCGAGGGCATGTTGAACGCCATCCGTTACGCCCGCGAAAAATCCATCCCCTATTTCGGCATCTGCCTCGGCATGCAGACCGCATGCATCGAGTTCGCCCGCAACGTCTGCGGCCTCAAGGACGCAAACTCCTCCGAGTTCGACACCAGTTGCCAGCACCGCATCATCTACAAGCTCCGCGAACTGCTCGGCGTCGAAGAAATGGGCGGGACCATGAGACTCGGCGCCTGGACCTGCGTCCTCCAGCCCGAGACACTCGCCTCAAATATCTACGGCGGCAAAACAGAAATCTCCGAGCGCCACCGCCACCGCTACGAGTTCAACCGCGAGTATGAGGCCCTTCTCACCGGCGGCGGCCTGCGATTGAGCGGCACAACACCCGACAGCACCTACGTCGAAATCGTCGAGATCCCTTCGCACCCATTCTTCATCGGCTGCCAGTTCCACCCCGAGTTCAAATCCAAACCCCTCGAGCCGCACCCCATCTTCCGCGCCTTCATCGAGGCCAGCTACAAAAACCGTTCCGTGCAAGGACATTCAGCATCAACCACAAGCACCCCATCCATCGCTTGAGCGATGGATGGCTTACTACAAATCTTCCCAACTCCCGCCAATGTCCGCCGCCGCCACTTGCTATCCTGTTCCCTGATGAAATATTTTTGCCACGCCACCGCATTGCTTCCGCTCGCACTTTTGCTCGCAGGTTGTCACTCGCAACCGGAAAAGGCCGTCGAATCCACCGTCAAGCGCGTCGAAAATAAAGCCCTTGACGCTGAGCACAAGGCCCAGGCCCAGCAGGCCCAACTCGACCGCGACCGCGCCGCACTCGCCCATATCCCCGTGCCCACCAAAAGCCTCTACGTCGACATCAAGGAGCCCGGCGCATGGCAAAACCCTTTTATCTCCGTCGATAAAGACTACCTGACCCTGCGCATCACCCATCAGGACGCCAACGCCAGCTCTCTCGGCAAGGGCACCATCCTGCGCCCTGAGACCGCGCGCCGCCAGGAGGTGCAGATTTCCCCCGACAAACTCACCGAGGCACTCCTCGACCTCCCCGATGACGCATGGCGTTATGGCCGCATTGTCGCCATTGGCGAGTCGCCCCTCGCCGATCCAAAGTACCGCCCGCAGATCCGGCGCAATATTGAAGCCACCATCGGGCAACTCAATGACCTCGGCGTTGTCGTTGAGGAGTGGCCCTCGCGCTGACCCCCTGTCCCTCCGCCGCGTGCGGGGAGTAAAATGCGCCCATAACTTCGGGGGTGCATTCCTATGCCGCAAAAATCAGCTCTCTTTCTTGCTGCCATGCTGCTCCTTGCTTCGGCAGGCATCGACTCCACCGCGCAACAACTCTCGCAAAAACTCCAATTCGCCGTCGGCAAGTGGCAGGTGATGAACAACGACGGCTCGCTTGGCGGCCAGGTGGAGACCAATATCGTCGACGGCAAGCTCGTCGGCAAGGTCATCAAACTCAGGCCCGGCAAGCCCGAGGGCAGCATCTGCAACCTCTGCTCCGGCGACTACAAGGACAAACCCATGCTGGGGCTCACCATCATGTGGGATCTCAAGCCCAGCGGCGATATCTGGGTGGATGGAATCATCCTCGATCCCGACAACGGCAAGCAGTACAAGAGCAAGCTCTGGGCCGTCGACAAGGACCACCTCTCCATGCGTGGTTATGTCGGCTTTTCCTTGTTTGGCCGCACTTCCAACTGGGTGCGCCTACCCTAGGAAGAGCTAACATGGTAGCGTGGATCATTTTTCGGTACTGAATAATCACCTGCCTCCTCTGCCGCATGAGAAATTCAAAGCGGCGCGCGAGTTGGAGTCGGCTCTCAAAAAATCCGTGCGCGGTGAGGTGCGTTTCGACCTCGGCTCGCGCGCCCTCTACGCAACCGACGCATTCAACTACCGCCAACTGCCGGTCGGCGTTGTTTGCCCGCGGGATGCCAATGACGTGGCCACGGCCCTCGCAGCCTGCCGCGCCGTCGGCGCTGCCGTGCTGCCGCGCGGCGCCGGCACCAGCCTCGCCGGCCAATGCGCCAATGTCGCCGTCGTCTTCGATTACTCACGCCACATGCGGCAGTTGGCGGGCATTAACCCCGAAGCACGCATCGCCGCGGTCGAGCCGGGGATTGTGCTCGACACCCTGCGTGACGCCGCTGAACTCCACCACCTCACCTACGCACCCGACCCCGCAACCCACTCCCGCTGCACACTCGGCGGCATGATTGGCAACAATAGTTGCGGCGTGCACGGCCTCCTCGGCGGCAAAGTCGCCGACAATGTCGAAAGCCTCGACCTCGTGCTTTACGACGGCACGCGCTTGACGGTGGGCCGCACATCTCCCGCGGAACTCGACGCCATCATCGCCCAGGGCGGCCGCATCGGCAAAATTTATCACTCCCTGCGCACTCTGCGCGACCGCTACGCCACCTCGATCCGCGCTAAATTCCCCAACATTCCCCGCCGTGTCTCCGGCTACAACCTCGACGAACTCCTCGATGAAAACGGTTTCCATGTTGCGCGCGCGCTGGTTGGCAGCGAGGGAACCTGCGCCAACATCGTCGGAGCAAGATTGAACCTGAGCGTCAGCCCGCCCTGCCGGGTGCTGGTTGCGCATGGATTCGAGGATGTTTTTCTGGCCGCCGACTCCGTGCCGCGCATACTCGAATTCAAACCCATCGGCCTAGAGGGCATGGACCAGATGCTCATCGACTTCATGCGCCGCAAGCAACTCGCCGTTGAAAATGTCGGCCTGCTCCCGCCGGGCGGCGGATTCCTGCTGGTTGAATTTGGCGGATGGTCAAACGAAGAGGCGCAAACCAAGGCCCGGGATTTTGCCGGGGCTGCGCGTGCATGGCCAAATCCTCCGTCGTCGCGAATCTATTCGCCCGATGAGGCCAAACGCGTTTGGAGCGTGCGCGAATCAGCGCTGGGCGCAACCGTCTTTGTCCCCGGCGAACCCGATGGATGGGAGGGCTGGGAGGACGCCGGGATTCCACCCGCGCATCTGGGCGCTTACCTGCGCAAATTGACCGCCCTCATGAAGGACTTCGGCTATCGCACGCCGCTCTATGGCCACTTTGGCCAGGGTTGCGTGCACATGCGCATCAACTTTGATTTTTCCAGCGACAACGGAATCAAAAAGTTCCGCGCCTTTCTGGAACGCGCCGCCGACCTCGTCCTGGGCTTCGGCGGCTCGCTCTCCGGCGAGCATGGGGACGGCCAGGCGCGCGCCGCGCTGTTGCCAAAAATGTTTGGCCCGGAGTTGATGGATGCATTCCGCGAGTTCAAGCGCATCTGGGACCCGGAAAACAAAATGAACCCCGGCAAACTTGTCGATGCCGTTCGTGTTTACGACCCGGTCGAAAATATCCGCCACGGCGCGCAGGAAGCCAGGGAACTTGAAACCCATTTCGCCTTCGCCGCGGACGGTGGTTCCTTTGCCCGCGCCACGGGGCGTTGCGTCGGCGTTGCCGCTTGCCGCAAAACCTCTGGCGGCGTCATGTGCCCTAGCTACCGCGCCACCGGCGAGGAGCAGCACTCCACGCGTGGCCGCGCCCGCCTTCTCTGGGAACTGTTCAGCGGCGCGCTCCAGGACGAAGGCTTCCAAAGCCCCTCCGTGCGCGAGGCCCTCGAACTTTGCCTCAGTTGCAAGGCCTGCAAAAGTGAGTGCCCGGTGCAGGTGGATGTGGCAAAGTGGAAGGCCGAGTTCCTGGCCCAGCACTACAAAGGCCGCCTGCATCCGCTCCACCATTATGTCTTCGGCTTCGCCGACAAACTCGCCCGCTGGGGCGCGCAATTGCCGGCATTGACCAATGGCGCAATGAATCTTCCGCTCTCCGGCGCACTGGTCAAAAAAATTGTGGGCATCGCCGCCGGGCGCAAAATGCCGCAGCTTGCAAAAACAAGCTTTTTGGCAGCGGCGCGCGGCAAAGCCGCAACAAACACCCCTTCGCGTACGCAGCGTGTCGTACTCTGGGCCGACACTTGGAACAACTACTATCACCCGTCCGCGTTGCGGGCCGCGCAAGCTGTCCTTGAACAAGCCGGGTTTGATGTCTCCCTGCCGCGCAAACACCTCTGCTGCGGCAGGCCTCTCTATGATTTCGGGTTCCTGGATCATGCTAAAAAATATCTGCTGGCCGTACTCGATGCCATGCGGGAGGAAATCGACGCCGGCACCCCGTTCATCTTCCTCGAGCCAAGCTGCGCATCGGTCTGCACCGACGAGATGCCCGAGATGCTGCCAACCAACGAGCGCGCCCTGAAACTCCGCAGGCAAATATGGCTCTTTGCCGACTGGATCGAAGCCAAGGCCCCTGCATGGGCCGGGACTCAACTCCAAGCTCGCGAGGTTCTGGTCCATGGCCATTGCCATCACAAGGCCAGCTTCGACGGGCCGAAAAGCGAACTCGCACTGCTTCAACGCTTCGGCGCGAATGCCCGCATGATCGAAGCGGGCTGCTGCGGAATGGCCGGGCCATTCGGCTTTGAAGCGAATAAATTCGAACTCTCGCAAAAAATTGCCGAGGAAGCCCTCCTGCCCGCCGTTCGTCAAGCCTCCGCGCAAACGCTGCTGGTCGCCGACGGTTTCAGTTGCCGCGAGCAGATCGCGCAACTTACTGACCGCCGTGCGCTGCACTTTGCCGAGGTTTTGGCGTTGAATATTGGCAAGTAGCTGAATTCGATACAATGGTCTATGGCATTTTGTCGCCGTGCATCCGGCCAAATGCGGGGAGCATCGAATAGAGTATGTTGACACCGAACCTGCCTGAAGCGCTCACCTTCGACGATGTGCTGCTCATCCCCGCGATGAGTGACGTTGTGCCCACGCAGGTGGCCACGGAAACCCGGCTCTCACGCAACCTCAAGCTCAACATTCCACTGGTTTCAGCCGCCATGGACACCGTCACTGAATCGCGCATGGCAATTGCCATGGCGCAGCAGGGCGGCATCGGCATTGTGCATCGCAACCTGTCCATTGAAGAGCAGGCAGGCGAAGTCGACAAGGTCAAGCGTTCTGAAAGCGGCATGATCATGGACCCGGTCACCATCGAGCCGGACCGCCCTATCGCCGATGCACTCGACGTGATGAGACGCTTCAAAATCAGCGGCGTTCCCGTCACTCGAGGCAAAAAACTGGTCGGCATCCTGACCAACCGCGACCTCCGCTTTGAAACACGCACCGACATTCCCATCGGCGACGTCATGACCAAGAAAAACCTCATTACCGTTCCCGTGGGAACCACGCTCGAGGACGCGGAGGAGATTCTGCACCACCACCGCGTTGAAAAACTGCTGGTGGTCAACGACGCCTATGAACTCAAGGGGCTCATCACCGTCAAGGACATCCAGAAAAAATTGAAGTACCCCAACGCATGCAAGGATTCGCAGGGACGCCTGCGCGTTGGCGCCGCAATCGGGGCCACCGGCGACTACCTGGAGCGCGCTGCCGAAATGGTCAAGGTGCGTGTGGACGCGCTGGCCATAGACTCGGCGCATGGCCACTCAACCCGCGTCCTTGAGGCTGTTCGAGAGGTCAAAAAAGCATTCCCGCATGTCGACCTGCTAGCCGGCAACGTGGCAACCTACGAGGGGGCGATGGCGCTCATTGATGCCGGCGCGGACGCCATCAAGGTTGGCATCGGCCCCGGCTCCATCTGCACAACGCGCATGGTCACGGGCGCCGGCATGCCGCAGATTACCGCAATCGCCGAAGCCGCCCGCGCCGCAATGGAGCATGGTGTGCCCATCATCGCCGACGGCGGCATCAAATACTCCGGCGAGTTGGCCAAGGCCATTGCCGCCGGCGCCAGTTCCATCATGATTGGCTCGCTCTTTGCCGGCACGGACGAAAGCCCGGGGGAAACCATCCTCTATCAGGGCCGCAGCTTCAAAACCTACCGCGGCATGGGTTCCCTCTCGGCCATGAGCCAGGGCTCCGGTGAACGCTACTTCCAGAGCAAGGATGACCTCGAGGGCACGCGCACGCGCCCCGAAAGCCTGACGCAAAAAGAAAGCGCGACTCCAAACCGTCTGGCGAAGTTTGTCCCCGAGGGAATCGAAGGCCGCGTCCCCTACCGCGGGCCGCTTGATGCCATGGTCTTTCAACTGGTGGGCGGGTTGCGCTCCGGCATGGGTTACGCGGGCTGCAAGACAATCGAGGAGCTGCAGGACAAGGCGCGGTTTGTGCGCATCTCCAATGCCGGACTGCGCGAGAGCCACGTCCACGACGTCATCATCACCCGAGAAGCGCCCAACTACCACGTGGAGTAAACCGCTTACAAAATTCTCCCCGTGGAGAGTAGACTCCACGGGGAAAATTTATTGATCAACTACTTGCATGTAAATGAATAACCTGAAGTGGAGCAGGAAAAAGAAGCAACTCCGTTTGTGCAGGTGAGTGTCGCCTGAGCCAAACCGGCTGAACAATCTGGAACTTCAAGTGGTTGAGCTCCCTCAAATGAACTCGATTGAAAACGTATCTGTGCTGGGTCAATATTCCCTGCTATGACATCCAAAAGAATCTGTCCGACTCTCGCTCCTTCAAGAGTATATGTTGTACCTTT
>JAJXXN010000277.1:7463-14190 GCA_021781075.1 Acidobacteriota bacterium
GAGCGCGGTAATCATCAGGTAGGCTTGATCGCCAGGTTGCAAATGCAGTGGGGAGTCATGCATCAACGCACCGTCCGCAGGATGATTCCGGGATGCTGTTTCATTCCACCCCTCACCTTCGACTACCTTTCCTTTGCGAACAATGCTCAGAAACAAGGAGGCGGATCGAAGAGGCTCTGAGGTCATGTTCTGGAGGAAATAGGTGAGCTTGGAAGTGTGCATGAAATCTCGTAGTTCGCCCTGCGTTATTTGTACTGGCAGACCCGGCGCATTGATGACTTTTACAGAAGTTGAAAGGTCGCCTGCCTGTGCTTGCGCCAATAGACGCAGCGATAGAAACAAAGCAACTAAAAAGATTACCCTCTTCATCGGACAGTTCTCCTAAATGGTTTTGAACATCTCTGAGAAGTCTATTATTTTTTTTAGTCAATACAAACATTACCAAAGTCTTAATATTGGATAACATTCCCTTGTTGAATAAATCTGCCAGCACATGCAATCTTCCGCAGCGCTGGCAGTGTGTTTTATCGCTTGCTCTTACGCGGCCTTTTCGTCGCCGCCCTCTTCGCCGCCTTCGGCCTGCTGCTCTTTCATCTGCTTCTCAAGCTCGGCGCGCTTCTTGGCCTTGGTCTCGGCGCGTTTTCCGCGCTTCTCCTCCAACACCTGCTCAATCCCAAGAAGTTCGATGATGACGGTTTCCGCCCCATCCCCCTTCTGGAATCCCTTGCGGATGATGCGCAGGTAGCCGCCCTGACGGTCGCCGTAACGCGGGGCGACTGTGTCAAAGAGGCGCGCAACCACTTCATCCGTGGTGAGAAATGCAAGTGCCTGGCGGCGTGAGTGGAGGTCGCCCTTCTTGCCGAGGGTGATCATTTTCTCGACCAGCGGGCGGATCGCCTTGGCCTTGGCCAGGGTGGTCACGACGCGGTCTTCCTTAAGGACGCTGCTCACCAGGTTGCGCAGCAAGGCGCGCCGGTGGCTGGTGTTGCGTCCGAGTTTGTATCCTGCATTGCGATGGCGCATGGTGAAACTCTCTTTCGATTCTGATCTGTTTTCCTGTGGCCCGCCTCATGCGGCGGGCCCGTCCTGCCTGATGCTTAAAAGTTTTCCCCTTCCGTGGGCAGTTGCAAATCCACGGAGTCGAGCGGCTCGTCCTCGTCGTCGTAGCGGCCGAAGCCTGATGCGAGGGCAACGGAGGGAAGAATGCTCGTCGGGCCGGGAACGGCATTCCCATTCTCGTCAATCTTCATCCCGAGTGAAAGCCCCATCTGCGCCAGGATTTCCTTGATCTCGTTGAGGCTCTTCCGCCCAAAGTTCTTGGTCTTGAGCATCTCCGCCTCGGTCTTCTGCACCAGCTCGCCGATGGTCTGGATGTTCGCGTTCTTGAGGCAGTTGTAGCTGCGCACACTCAACTCAAGCTCTTCAACCGAGCGGTTGAGGTTGTCGTTGCGCAGGTAGCCGCGGCTCTCTTCGCCGTGCGCCTCGGCCTCAAGCTCCTCCTCGAAGTTGATGAAGATGTTCATGTGGTCCTTGAGCAGCTTTGCGGAGAGGCCGATTGCATCTGCCGGTGCGACGGCGCCGTTGGTCCACACCTCGAGCGTCAGCTTGTCATAGTCAGTGATCTGCCCAAGACGCGCCGCCTCCACCACGTAATTCACGCGGCGCACCGGCGAGTGGACGCTGTCCACCGGTATGAAACCCAGGCCGAGGTCGGGATCGAAGTTCTTGTCGGCGGAAACATAACCGCGGCCACGCTTCAGGCGCATCTCCATGTCAAGACGCCCACCCTCGCTGACGGTCGCAATGTAAATGTCCTTGTCCAGAATCTCCACGTCACCGTCGGCCTCGATCATGCCACTGGTCACGATGCCGGGCTGGTCGGCGCGCAGGTAGAGCGCCTTCGGGCCCTCGCCGTTCAGCTTGAAAGGCACCTGCTTCAAGTTCAGGACGATGTCGGTCGCATCCTCAACAACTCCGGCGATGGACTGGAACTCGTGCAGCACGCCTTCAATGCGCACCGCTGTGACTGCCGCGCCCTCGATGGAGCTGAGCAGCGTGCGGCGCAGGGCGTTGCCGATCGTTGTGCCGAAGCCGCGCTCAAATGGCTGGGCGCTGAACTTGCCGTATTTCTCGGTGAGCGTCTCGGCGTCTACCGCCAAACGCTTGGGTTTTTGGAATCCTCTCCAAAGCATATGAACTCTCTTCTCTCCCGCACGGCAGGCGTCGCGATGCATTTTGCGGCGGCCGCGCAAGTTCTCCTTCGTGGTTTAGAGCGTTGAGCGCCTGGTGTCTGGCGTCTGGCCACATTTTGGGTGAACAAACTTGCTCTGTTCATCCGGCATGCGCCAGACGCTGCTCACTGGACGCTTCACACTGGTTACTTGCTGTACAACTCGACAATGAGCTGTTCATTGACGGGCAGTTCGACGTCCTTGCGCTTGGGCAGTTGCAGAACCCGCCCGGAATGGTTTTCGAAGTTGATTTCGAGCCATGCAGGCACAGGGCTTTGCGCTGCATACTGGCCGGCGGCCTCAACCACCGCAAGTTTCTTCGAGCCTTCCCGGATGGCAATCTCGTCACCGACATTGACTTGATAGGAAGGAATGTTCACCTTCTTTCCATTCACAGTGACGTGCCCGTGGCGTACCACCTGGCGCGCCTGACGGCGGCTCTGGGCAAAACCAAGACGGAAGGCGACGTTGTCCAGGCGGCGCTCCAACTGCTGGATGAGCAGTTCACCAGTGACACCGGTGGCGCGGCTGGCCTTCTCGTAGTACTCGCGGAACTGGCCCTCGAGGGTGAAGTACATGCGCTTGGCCTTCTGCTTCTCGTGCAGTTGCAGGCCGTAGCCCACAATCTTGGCCTTGCGGTCCTTGCCATGCTGCCCGGGGGGAAAGTTGCGCTTCTCGAGCGGGCAACGGTCGGAGGTGCACTTGGCACCCTTCAAAAATAGCTTGGTGCCTTCGCGACGGCAAAGGCGGCAGACTGCTCCAGTATAACGAGCCATTGTTTCTCCTTGACTTCAGGTGACGGCCGGTTTACGTGTCGGCGTGACATTTCAATCCCGGCCCATGTTGATGGCGTCCAGCGTTCGGCGCAAATGATCCAGTTCCGGTAAAGGGGAACGAAAATTTTTCGTTCACATCAATGAAACTAGACGCTATGTCCTCGACGCTGTACTTACACCCTTCTCCGCTTCGGTGGACGGCAGCCGTTGTGCGGCACCGGCGTGACGTCGCGGATGGAGCGGACCTCGATGCCTGCCGCAGCCAGTGCGCGGATGGCGGACTCGCGACCGGAACCGGGACCCGCGACGCGGACATCGACTGTGCGAAGGCCGTGGTCGCGGGCGGCAGTGGCGGCATTTTGCGCCGCCTGCTGCGCCGCAAAGGGTGTGCCTTTGCGCGATCCCTTGAAGCCGAGCGACCCGGCCGTCTTCCAACTGATGGTGTTGCCGACGGGGTCGGTGATGGTCACGATGGTGTTGTTGAACGATGCCTGAATGTGGACGAGGCCAACGGGCACATTCTTGCGTTCGCGTTTCTTGAACTTCTTGTTTTTGGCGGTCTTGCCGCCCTGTGCTGGTTTCGCCATTACTTGGTCGCCTTCTTCTTGCCGGCAATCGTGCCCTTACGCGGGCCCTTGCGAGTGCGGGCATTGGTGTGCGTGCGTTGGCCGCGCACGGGCAGCGACCGCTTGTGGCGGTTGCCGCGATAGCTCTGAATGTCCATGAGGCGCTTGATGTGCATGGAGACGTCCTTGCGCAGGTCGCCCTCCACGTCGCCCTCGTCCTCAATGACCTGACGGATGCGGTTGACCTCGTCTTCACCCAGGTCCTGGACCTTCTTGAACGCATCGACGTTCGCCTTGGTCAGGATACTGAGCGCGCGCGGGTCGCCGATGCCGAAAATATACGTGAGCGCGATCCGTGCCTGCTTGTTGCGGGGCAGATCTACGCCTGCAATACGTGCCATTCGGTGGTTCCTCGTCGTTTCGGTTATGTGCCCCCGGCCTTCACCGGTCCGCACGGGTTAAGGTGGATCTCTCCAGGGTTCATCGCAAGCCTTGACTCAAGCTAACTAGCCCTTTGATCAGGGGTCAGATGCCGGGGCTCAGTGGTTGAAATGCAACGTTGACGATGCTTCAGCTCTGATCCCGGATTACTGATTTCTGGTCCCTTCGTGGAGTTCCGCCCACTTGCCGGGGCTGACTGATCAGCCCTGGCGCTGCTTGTGCTTTGCGTTCTCGCAGATCACGCGCACCACACCGTGGCGGTTGATGACCTTGCACTTCACGCAAATCTTTTTTACGCTCGCGCGTACCTTCATTCTGTTGCTCGCCTTCCCCACCGGGCTTTTCCGGGCCCCGTGGCATTACCAAACTTTTTCCAACCGTGTCACTTGTAGCGGTAAACGATGCGTCCGCGCTTGAGATCGTAAGGGCTCAGTTCGACGGCCACGCGGTCACCCGGAAGTATGCGGATAAAATTCTTGCGCATCCTGCCCGAGACATGAGCCAACACTTCATGCTCATTCTCAAGCTTCACCTTGAACATGGCATTCGGCAAGGTTTCCAGCACCGTTGCCATTACCTCAATCGCGTCTTCCTTCGACAATCCCTCTCCTGCTTTCACCGCCGCCAGTGTTGCGCAACGGCTGTTCGACATTTCTCAGTCGGTTAAAATCCTTGCACCCTCTGCCGTCACCGCTACGGTGTGCTCAAAGTGCGCGCTCATGCTGCCATCGGAGGTTACAGCCGTCCATCCATCCGCCAGCACCTTCACTTCCGGGCCCCCGGCATTCACCATTGGTTCAATGGCAATCACCATGCCCTCCTTCAACTTCATGCCCTGTCCCCGCTCGCCAAAATTCGGCACCTGCGGGTCCTCGTGCATGTTGGTTCCAATGCCATGGCCCACAAAGTCCACCACGACCGAGAAACCTGCATCCTCAACAACCTTTTGCACCGCCGCGCCAACGTCGCCAAGCCGTGCGCCGGGGCGGACTTCCGCGATTCCGGCATGAAGCGAGGCCTCGGTCACCCGCAACAGCTTCTCCGTGACCGGGTCCAGCCTTTCACCCACGGGAATCGTGATCGCCGCATCGCCAAAATAACCGTCGATCACGGCGCCGCAATCCACACTGACAATGTCGCCCTCCTTCAGTACCCGCTTCACCGAAGGTATGCCATGCACCACCTCGCTGTTGATCGAGGTGCAAAGCACGGCGGGAAAACCGTGATACCCCTTGAAGGCGGCCCGCGCGCCGAGCTCGCGGATGCGCGCTGCAGCGGCCTGCTCAAGATCCATGGTTGTCGCCCCTGGCTTGGCCAATGAACGCGCCAACTCCAAGACCTCGCGGACAACCCGGCCGGCACGGCGCATCTTCTCAATCTCGGATGCGGACTTCAGCACAACCGCCACCGGCGATTCTCCCCTTCAAAAAACCTGCAATCCAAAAACGGCCATCCCGGCTGAAACAGAAGCGCTCAGGACTTCATCGAGCGCATCTTTTCAACCACTGCCATGATGTCTGTGGCCACTCGCGCCACGGACTGCTCACCATTCACTTCGCCATAGCGCGCCTTCATATGATAGTGCTCAATCACAGGCGCGGTAAGATCCTCATAAGACCGCATGCGGCCTTTGAAAACCTCTACGCTGTCATCGGAACGCTTGCTCAATTCGGCGCCATCCACATCGCAATAACCGGCCCTGCGGGGCGGCTGCAAATGGATGTTATAAATCCTCTGGCAGAGTGGACAACTCAAGCGGCCCGTTATGCGCCGCAATAATAGATTATAGTCCACTTGTATCTTCACGGCAACCAGTGGAAGGTCGTGGGAAAGATGGGAATCGACCCACTCGGCCTGGGGCAGGGTGCGCGGAAAACCGTCCAGGATGAAGCCATTATGGGTATCCGGCAAGGCCAACCTGTTAGCCACCATTTGGTTGACCAGGTCGTCCGGCACATATTGGCCGTTTTTCATCAATCCATCGGCCATTTTGCCCAATTCCGTCCCCTGGGCAACATTGGCCCGCAGCAAGTCCCCTGTGGAAATTTGCGGAATCGACCATAGACGGACCAGTTCCTTGGCTTGGGTTCCTTTGCCGGCACCCGGCGCGCCCAGCAAAAGAATCGGGCCGGGGATGAAGGGCTTTCTCATCTCCCGGCCTGTTTGAGGTGTCGATGGGTTCGACTGTGTCACCAGGTCTTCCTTCCCTTTACCCCGCCGGATCTGGGCGAGAACCCCTCATAATGCCGCATGACGAGTTGTGACTCGACCTGCGAGATCGTATCCATTGCCACGCCGACCACGATGAGCAGCGAGGTGCCGCCAAAGTAGAAAGTCACGCCGAGGCCGTGCGTGAGGAACAAGGGCAGGCGCTCAAAGAATGAACCAATCAGTGGCAGATGGTCAAGCCTGATTCCGGAAATAATCATGGTCGGAATCAAAGCAATGATGATCAGGTACAGGGCGCCAATCAGGGTGATGCGGGTCAGGATGTCGTTGATGAACTCGGACGTGCGCTTGCCTGGCCGGATGCCGGGGATGAAGGAGCCCGATTTGCGAAACTGGTCGGCTATGTCATCCGGGCGCATGATGATGGAAATGTAGAAATAGGCAAAGAAGATGATGAAGAGGCTGAAGAACAGCGTGTATGCCGGCTCACTGGGGCGCAGCGCGTTGATGATCGAGTTGAACCACCCGATCTTCTGCACAAACT
>JAJXXN010000114.1 GCA_021781075.1 Acidobacteriota bacterium
TCCGGACTGGGCGGCGTGACTCTGGCGGAGTTGTAAAGCGGCCTGCCCATCGAGGCGGAGTGGGCGGTGTGGACGACGGTTTGCGCGGTGGTCGCCGTTGCCACGGCGCTTTTTCTGTCTCCGCGGCAGGGCTGGCGCGACAAGTGGCTTGGGATAGCGGCGTACCTGCTGGCGGTGGCCACACTTGCCGCAATGCTGTTGTTTGCGGTTCTCGCGCTGACGCCGCTCGCAACACTTGGGCAACACCATGTTGACCTTGCGCGCACGCTGATTCTTTGCGCGATCGCCTTGTTGCTGGCCTATCTCAGCTCCCATTGGAAGCGGCGCGAGTTGCTGTGGATTGATTATCTTCTTCTGGTGGTTGCGGCGGGCGGTGTGCTGCTCTCCGACTCGCTCCATGGCCATCTGGCTTTTTCAGCCGCCGCCATTGCGCTGGTGGCCGTGACCTTCATCCTGCTGCCGCGGATGATGAAACTCGGGATGTAGAATGCGCGCCAAGCAGAAGGCCGCCCAATGGGGCGGCCTTCCGAATGTTTACAGCCTGGAGTGGTTAATCGTACCGCTCGAAGATGATCTGCTTCTTGTGCCATCCATAGCCGGTGAGCGCATCGCGCACCGAGCTGACCATGTTGTTTAGGCCGCAGATGTAGGTGTACTGGTCGAATTTCAATTCGCTTGCCGGGGTTGAATCGGGCGGGGGAACCATGGGGAGGGCGATGCCCTTTTGCCTGGCCTGTGCCTCGATGACCTCACTGATGTACTTCTGCACATAGCCCCGGTTGCCCTTCCACTCCTCGCCGGCGCGGCTGACCGTGGTTGTGTAGTGGAAGTTTTTATGTTTCTTTTCAAGCTCGGTGAAGTACTCGTGGAAGTACAGCTCAGTGGGGTAGCGTGTGCCGAAGAAGAGGTGAATCTCCCTGCCCTCGCTGCGGTCCGGGCCGTTCTCTGGGAAGAGCCACTGTGTCATGGCGCGCATGGGGGCGATGCCGGTGCCCGTGGCGACGAGGAAGGAATCGGTGACCGGCTTGTTGAGGACAAAATGCCCGTGCGGCCCGTGCATCTGGATGGAGCCGCCAACGGGCAGGTCGGCGATGTAGTTTGAGAAGAATCCGCCTTCCACGCGGTTGATGCACAGCTCGAAGCGGTTGCCGTTGGCGGCGGCGGCGAGCGAATAAGCGCGGGTTTGTTGCTTGCCGGCAGGGTCTTGCGCGATCAGCGAGACAAACTGGCCGGCCTCGAGGTCAAATTTATCGAGCTCGTCGACGACAAATTCAAAATGGTAGCATTGTGCGGATTCAGAGAGACAAACTTTCTTTTCAAGACGCGCGGTATAAAGTTGACGGGCCAAGGTTCCTTCTCGCTTTCCAATTAAATTCATCCCAAAGTTCAGGGACACATCAGTATCACCACTGCACCCACCCTCTGGCAAGTGAGGGTTGTCACAGGCAAAGTCCAACTATAATGGACTTACCACACCTTAGAGACGGAGTTCCGCTGACCATGGCCTCAATCATCGAAGCAATCGAAGTGAAACGGAAAATGTACTTTGAGCACGAGGGCGTGCCCTACTACTGCCTTGATGTTGAGATTTCAACGCCCACGGCCCGCGGGGGACAGACGCTGGTTCGCCTGAAAATGCGCAACCTGCTCACCCGCGCCGTATTCGATAAGACGTTCAAGGCGGGGGAAAAGTTCAAGGAGCCTGACCTGGAAATTGCCGAGGCTTCCTATCTGTATTCCGACGGCGAGGGCTCGCACTTTCTCGACCAGGGAACCTTCGAGACCCACACACTGCGGAGCGGGATGCTGGGCGACGCGCTGGATTTTTTGACCGAAGGCACGATGCTGCAGATCCAGAAGTTCAACGGCAACCCGATAGGGCTTGAGCTGCCGCAGCAGGTGGAGCTGGAGGTGACGGATTGCGAGCCGGGCACGCGCGGCAACACGGCCAGCGGGAATGCGCAGAAGAACGCGAAGCTCGAGACCGGCATTGAGATCAAGGTGCCGCTGTTTATCGAGAACGGGACCAAGGTGAAGGTGTATACCGAGACGCGTGAGTTTGCGGGGCGGGCATAACGTTATTGGAATTACTCCACTGTGACCGACTTGGCCAGGTTCCTTGGCTGGTCGACGTCGCAGCCGCGCCGGACGGCGATGTGGTAGGCGAGGAGCTGCAGCGGGACAATCTCGATGAGCGGGCTGAGAAGTTCCGGTGTGTGTGGGACGAAGATGGCGTGCTCGACAAGTTGCGAGATGGTCGAGTCGCCCTCGGTGGCAATGGCGATGACGCGGCCGGCGCGGGCGGTGACCTCCTGGATGTTGGAGAGGGTTTTTTCGTAGCGGAGTTTTGAGCCGGGGTCCGCCTCGTCGCGCGTGGCAATGACGACAACGGGGAGCGACTCGTCGATGAGCGCATTGGGACCGTGCTTCATTTCGCCGGCGGGGTAGCCTTCGGCGTGGATGTAGGAGATTTCCTTGAGCTTCAAGGCGCCTTCGAGCGCGATGGGGAAGTGGATGCCGCGTCCGAGGTAGAGGAAGTCGCGGGCGTTGGCAAAGTCGCGGGCTAGTTGCTCGCACTGGGTGGAGGTCTGGTTGAGCGCCTCCTCGATTTTTGCGGGGATGCGGCCGAGGGCCTCGATCAGTTCGAGTGATTGCGCCTGGGTTAAGACGCCGCGCAACTGGCCGAGTTTGAGGGCGAGCAGGAAGAGCGCGGTCAACTGCGCGGTGAAGGCCTTTGTGGAGGCGACGCCGATCTCCGGGCCGGCATGTGTGTAGATGGCGCCGTGGGCCTCACGCGCGACCATGGCGCCGACAACATTACAAATGGCCACGGTGGGTGAGCCGAGGGCCTTCAACTCGCGCTGTGCGGCCAGCGTGTCGGCGGTTTCGCCGGATTGGGTGATGAGCAGCCCCAACGCGCGCGGGTCGGCGATGGGGTCGCGGTAGCGGTATTCACTGGCGTAATCCACATCGACGGGGATGCGCGCGAGGCGCTCAATCATGTACTTGCCGGCGAGCCCGGCGTGCCAGCTTGTTCCGCAGGCGGCGATTTGGATGCTGGTGGCGGCGCGCAGGTCATCGTCGGTGAGCTTCATTTCGCCGAGGTAGACGGCGCCTGTTTCGAGCGAGACGCGGCCGAGTGTGGTGTCGCGAATGGCGCGGGGCTGCTCCCAGATTTCCTTGAGCATGAAATGTTTGAAGCCGCCCTTTTCCGCCTGGATGGGGTCCCAGGTGATGCGCTGCAATTCGCGCGCAATCGGCGTGCCGTTGAAGTCTGTGAGGGTGACGCCGGCGGGCGTGAGGATGGCCATGTCGCCATCGGCGAGGAAGTAGATGTTGCGCGTGTGGTGGAGGATGCCTGGAACGTCGGAGGCGACGAAGGCTTCGCCCTCGCCCACGCCGATCACGACCGGCGGACCCATGCGCGCGACGACGATTTTGTCCGGTTCCTCGGCGGAGAGAACGCCGAGCGCGAAGGCGCCGGTAAGGCGCTTGACGGCGCGGCGCACAATTTCCTCGAGCGGGGCGGGCTGCTGTTTGCGTTCCTCTTCCAGCAGGTGCGCAATGATTTCCGTGTCGGTTTCGGTCACAAATTTGTGGCCGAGCGCGATCAACTCGCGCTTGAGGTCGAGATAATTTTCAACGATGCCGTTGTGGACGACGACGATCGAGCCGGTGCAATCGCGGTGGGGGTGGGCGTTTTCTTCAGTGGGGCGGCCATGTGTGGCCCAACGAGTGTGCCCGATGCCGTAGGTGCCATCGAGGGGTTTTTCGCGGAGCACCTCCTCAATGTAGCGCAACTTGCCGGGGGCGCGGCGGACGGAGAGCTTTAGATCGCCGGCTTTGCCGACGGCGATGCCGGCCGAGTCGTATCCGCGGTACTCGAGCTTGCGCAACCCCTCGATGATGACCGGGACGACGCTCTTTGGGCCAACATAACCTACAATGCCGCACATGGCGCTACTCCTCCAATTTGTATGAGAACTCTTCAATCACGGGATTGGTGAGGACTTCGCGGGCGATGCGCTCGACTTGCGCACGCGCGGCCTCTTGGCTGAGTGCGGGCGAAAGGTTGAGGAGGAAGTACTTGCCCTGCCGGACGGCCTGCACGCCCTCGATGCCGATTTTGCCGAGCGCGTTATGGATGGTCTGGCCTTGTGGGTCGAGGACAGAGGATTTTAACGTGACAGTGACGTGAGCCTTCATGGTTCTAGATTACAAGGGTAATGGCGGTTGGTGAAAATCTCTTTTTTGCCGACAAAAACATTGTGTCAGAATGGATATCTCACCGTGACTTTTTTCGAGTTGGGGAGTCAGAAAGAGCAGCGCCCATTAGAGGCACGGTAGCGGGGGACGGGTTGTCTGTTTGCCTACCGCTTAGAAATGCCCGTCCGGCGCAAGGGCAGACCCAGGGGGCTCGGCATGAACCTGCATTTCCGAAGTAAGTATTTTGGGGTTTTGTTATTGGTTGTACTGCTTGCGGATTTGCCGGCCAAGGCGCAAAAAGAGATTGTATGCAGGGCAAATCAACAGCGTTTTGACCGGCCGGGCGAGTGCGCGGCGCGCTGTGATGGCGAGTTTGAGACGGAGCGGTGCGCGTTGGAGCCGCTGACGTCGGCACTCAATGACGTGTTTTTCACCACTTATTACAACACCCTATATTTCAATGACGGCAACTACCTGCATACGCGCAGTTGTTTGACGCGACAGGTGGACTTGGCGCTTGGCGCCAGGGGCCAGGGCGAGGCGGCGGCGGTGCGCGTCTCCACAGGCGGCGACGGGCAGGATCCGTTGCGCAGCAAATTGCTGGAGCGCATGATTATTGCCTGGTTCAACGGATACCAAATTGGAAACGTTAACATGATCTGGGGCCGGGATGAGGTGCGGAACATTGGCATTGCAGCAGTCCCGGCGCAGAATGGCAGGTTCCCCATCTATGTCTCGGTGAACCTGCTCTGCAAGTCGCCGGGCTACATAGCAGCTTCTGTGGGGCATGAATTGATCCACATGGAGCAGTACAGCCGGCAATACCACGGGATGAACATAGACGACCTTTCCATCCGCAAGGCGCGTGATGCGATGCGCGAAGTGGAGGCGTATGCGTGGGAGACGAACGCGGGTGTGTTTGCGTGGAAGATCAACACGCGCAACCAGTGGCTGGGCGGATTTACGCCGGGCGAACTGGGTGATTTGCATACGCTTGAGCAATGTGCCGGCTGGAGGCTGGAAAGCGAGATAGAGCAACTGCGCGCGCAGCCGGATGCCGAGGCAAACTTTAAAAAGCTCAAGCTGTATTTTCAGCAGGATCCCTGGGTGCGGTCGAACTGGCTGCCGAACCACGCTGATTGGGCGGTGCGCGCCGCCGGGCCGGAGCCCGCGGCCTGCCAGAATCTTCCATTTGCCGCTTATTGACAGGGGAGAGCGGCGGCAGGGCGGCGGAGGAAGGCGGCATTTTCCGTGCGCGGTATGGACAATTGTGCATCGCATCCTTGATGATGAACATTCCAGCCCCTGCCGCTGGAATGGAGAATCCCGCAATGATCAACTACCTAGAGCTGCCGATTGGCGACCGCTCCCCGGAGGTCTTTCGCGCAGTCATCGAAATCCCCAAGGACGGAACGAACAAATTTGAGTATGACAAAGAACTGCACGTTTTCAAGCTCGACCGCAACCTTCACTCGCCGGTCCACTACCCCGGCGATTATGGATTCATTCCCTCGACCCTGAGTGATGACGGCGACCCGCTGGACGTGCTGGTGCTTGTGCCCGCACCAAGTTTTCCCGGCTGCGTGCAGGAGGTCCGGCCCATCGGCCTGGTGGAAATGCTGGACCAGGGCGTGCTGGACGAGAAGGTGATTGCGGTGGGCAAGAACAATCCCCGTTATGCCAATGTGTGGAATTACACCGACATTTACCCGCATCTCATCAAGGAGATCACGCACTTCTTTTCGATTTACAAGGACCTTGAGGGCAAGCGGGTCGAGGTCAAGGGCTGGCATGATGCCGGTTATGCCCGCGACCGTGTGGTGCACTCGGTGAAAAAGTTTAACGAGAATAGATGGAAGCAATCCGAGACGAGGTGAGCAGGAATGATCGGATGATTCCGAGACCAGGCCGCAGCTTTCGAGTGCGCGGCCTGTATCATTTTGCAAGCATTATTGCTTGCCCGTAAAATCATTCTTGCTTCTTGCGTCCCCATGAACCAGACGACTTATCGCCCGCTTCCGCCGGAGTTTGTGGCTGCCGCCGCAGCCACCGAGGGCGGTGTTTTGCTGCATACGGCGTTGCCCGCGGACGATGGCGCGAAGAGCCTTTTATTCCTTGCACCCGCGGAAATTCTGATTGCCAACACATGCGCGGAGTTGGAGCGGCTTTTTGCACGGATTGAAGCGGCGCGCAGCGAGGGTCGGTATGCCGCCGGGTATTTTACCTATGAAGCGGGAATGTGTCTTTTGTCAGGGCTCAGGATTGAGGCAAGTGAGATTGAAAGCCCGCTCGCGTGGTTTGGAATTTACGAGAGGCCGGTGACCTTCAACCACCTGACGGGCGCCGTTGCCTCTGCTGCGGGGTTCTCCTGGCCGCCGCCTGTGGCGGATGAGGGAAGCTTCTTCATTTCGGAGCCGGTGCCTTCCTTGGGCGAAGGGGAGTACGCGCAGCGCGTGGAGGCCATCCACGAGCACATCCGGCGGGGGGATTCTTACCAGGCGAATTTGACCTTCCAACTGCGTTTCAACTTCAGCGGCTCGCCACTGGCGGCGTACCGGCATTTGATTGCCGCGCAGCCGGTGCGATACGCGGCATATCTCAACCTGGGCACACGGCAGGTGCTCTCCTTTTCCCCCGAGTTGTTTTTTGCCATTCATGGGGGGGAGATTCTAGCCCGCCCGATGAAGGGTACGGCGCGGCGCGGCGGCAGCGACGAGGAGGATGTTGAGATTGCGCGCTGGCTGAGGAACGACGCGAAGAACCGCGGCGAAAACGTGATGATTGTGGATTTATTGCGCAATGACATTGGGCGCATTGCCGAGTATGGCAGCGTGCGCGCGGTGGAACTGTTCAACATTGAAAAATACCGGACGCTGCTGCAGATGACCTCGACGGTGACCGGGCGGCTGCGCCCCGGCCTGGATGCGCACGCAATCTTCTCGGCGCTGTTTCCCTGCGGTTCCATCACCGGGGCGCCGAAGATCCAGACGATGCGGATCCTTCACGAGCTGGAGGGTGAACCGCGCGGCGTGTACACGGGCAGCATGGGCTACTTTGGGCCCGACGGCGAGGCGGAATTCAATGTGGCCATCCGCACGCTGCGCCTCGGCGATGGGCGCGGCTCGATGGGCATCGGCAGCGGCATCACCATTGACTCCGACGCGGGGCAGGAGTACGCCGAGTGCCTGTTGAAGGCGCGCTTTTTGACGCACGCCGAGGAGCCGTTCTCACTCCTTGAGTCGATTCTCTGGGATGGCTCCGGTTTTCCGTTGCTCGCGCTGCACATGGACCGGCTGCGCGCTTCGGCGCGTTACTTTGATTTTCCATTCGATGAGGTGGCGATTCGGCGGTGGCTTGACTCAGCCGCGCGGCAGTGGGATTCCGGCGCGAGGAAAAAACTCCGGCTGCTGGTGCCCCGCGAGGGTGAATTCCGTTGCGAGGTTGCACCGTTGACGGCGGAGAAAACGAGGCCGATTGCCGCCATCTGCCCCGTCGCAACTCTCTCCACCGATCGTTTTTTGCGCCATAAGACCACATGTCGGTCTTTTTATGAGCGATGGTTGGCGCTCGCTCGGAATGCGGGTTTTGACGAGATTCTGTTTTTGAATGAGCGTGGCGAGGTCGCCGAGGGCGCGATCAGCAATGTATTCATCCGGCGCAATGGGCGGCTGGTCACCCCCCCAGTTTCATGCGGGGCACTGCCGGGAGTCTTCAGGCGCCACCTGGTCGAGGAGCAGTGCGCGGCCGATGAGGCGGTGCTGACGCTGGAAGAGTTGAAGGCGGCAGAGTGCATTTATTTTTCCAACGCGATACGCGGGCTGCGGGAGATGGAGTTGGGGCCAGTGCTGGTGATTGATGCGGAGGCGGGTGGTTAATCAGATGCTTCCGCCGCGGCCAGGCGTCGGCGTGCCATGGGCGCGGCCATGAACCAGTAGAAGAGGGGGCCGAGGAGGGCGACGACCGCGGCGAGCCCGAGGGCGGAGATGGATTCGAAGCCCGGGATGGAGGTCTCGATGCGGTCGCCGCGCGAGACGTAGAGAGCGTAGATGATGAGGGCGGTTGGCCCGGCACCGAGGGCGCAGACAGTGGCGAAGCTGCCAGCCTTGAAGGGGCGCTTGAGGGCGGGTTCGCGGAGTCGCAGGACAATGAGCGCGACAAACTCAAGGATGAGGCTGGAGCCGTAGAGGATTAGGTCGATGGAGATGAGCCGCTCGAAGCTGAGGTTCAAGGCGATGGCCCAGGCAAGCGCGCAGAGGAGCACGGAGACCCAGGGCACGCCGCGGCGGTTTTTGCGCGCTACCACGGCGGGCAACATTCCATCCTCAGCCATGGCCATGGGGAGGCGGGTGTAGCTGAGCACGAGCGCGTTGAACATGCCAATTCCGGTGATGCTGCCGCCGAGGACAATGGCGAGGGCGAGCAAAGGGCCGCCGAGTTTGCCGGCCACAGTGACCCAGTCGCCGGTTGAAAAGCCCTCGGTTGAAAAGCCGGCAAGCGCCATTGCGGCCAGCGGCAAGACGTAGGTGAGGGCGACAAGGAGCGCGGAGAGAATCATGGCGCGCGGGTAATTGCGCTGTGGGTTTTCCACCTCGCCGGCGACGGTGGATGCATTGTCCCAACCCATGTAATTCCACATGGCAACCAGGACGGCGGTTGAAAGCCCGGCCTGCGTGTGCGGCTGCGACCATTGGATGGCGGGGTGGAGAGTGAGCCCGCGCCAGAGGCCCAGCGCGAGGAAAACGCCAAAGGGCGCAAGCAGCAGGTAGAAGAGCGCCAGCGCGCCGCGGCCAACCGAGGGGGCGCCGCGCAGGTTCCACAGCGCGCTGATGACCACCACCACGAGCATGAGCCCGTAGTGGAGCCAGCCTGAGCTCATTTGTTGCGAGTGGCCGGCGAAGATGGTCAGCTTGCTCAGGTAGAAAACAAAAATCGATGGGTAGAGTGCCATGTCAAAGATGCTTGCGGCAAGCGAGAGCCAGCCCTCCTGATAACCCCAGAAGGGACCGAGCGCCCTGCGCACCCAGACATAAAAGCCGCCCTCGGCGGGAATGGCGCTGGCCAGTTCGCCGATCATCAGCGTGGTGGGCAGGCTCCAGATGAAAGGCAGGACGAGCAGGATGAGGATTGCGGCGCCAAGTCCCGCGCCGCCGAAGATGTCTTCAATGGCGTAGGGCCCGCCGGAGACCATGAAGTAGGTTGCTGCAATCAGTGGGAGGATGCGCATTTTTCCAGCCGGGAAAACGGGTTTGGCAGCCGTGAAAGCGGCCTTGCCCGTAGCCGGATTTATTTGCGTGCGCATGATTGAAAATCTATCAACATTCGCCCCGCCCAGAAAGCAAAAAAGCGGATTTATTGAATTTATTTTGGTGCTTCCACCCGCGCCCGGAGCGGCTTGAACGCGCATGGCGGCAGCGAGAAAAGTGGTGCAAGCCCGGGCCGGAAGCGGTAGCATTTTTTCTCGTCGGCGCGGCCAAGCCACCACGGAAGAGTGCTTTTTGCGGCTGAAAGCAACCTGGTTGCGCACGGCAGCAATTCCGACCCCGGCGCAAGCTATGCCGAGGCGGCATCCGGTATAATCGTGACAGCGCGGAGAGATGGCCGAGTGGCTGAAGGCGGCGGTTTGCTAAACCGTTGTACGGTCAAAAGCTGTACCGGGGGTTCGAATCCCCCTCTCTCCGCCATTGCCTGGTGCCACTGATCGAGGCACATTCCACCAGAACCGCCAATACCATATGGAGCCAGCATTAGGCTGGCGTTTTATATTTGGTGGCAAAGCCAATTGTGGAGTTTGGTCGTTCCATTTGCCGGCGATATCACCCGAATTTCAAGTGTAGATTGCTCAAGCCGACTCCCAACTTAGTACCCGCAGTTTGAACAATAGTGTTCTGCGTCACATTACGAGTTATAGTTACTAGTTACATTGAATTGTCATGGATAAAATAAGATTCTTTGCCTTGATTCAACTTTGCTTGTGCGCCGCGGGATCGGCTCTGTATGCGCAGGGCGCCCAGCCAGTGGCTATCATCAATGCCGCTGCGGACGTTGCCCACAATGTGCAGGATGATCCACTCTTCAATTACAGCGCTGTATATTTCGACGCCAGCAACTGGGATACAGGTGCTTCGGACGGGCTTTTCGGTTCATTTATCGCGGCTGAGCCCGCGGCGCCCGCGCGCAGCGTGGCTTGCCTTGTGTCGGATTCCTTCCTGGACGTGGTGTGTGTGTACTTCGACAACCAGAAGCCCACCGGCTATGTGGCGCAGTCCACCACGCCCAGCGACGGGTTTGTCTCTTCCAAGGTTCTTGCGGCCTTCAAGCCGGTCACGGCGGATACGGTCAAGAAGCACTACACCTTTGAGTACACGCAGGGCACAATGCGGCTGGACGATGGCACCGATGCCACAGCCTATGTGATCAACAAAATCTCTCAATAATTTCCAGGTGAAATCAGCGGCGGCAGGTGTTGTTGGGCGCAGCTTGACCAGTCAAACCGGGGGGGCGGTGAGTGCTCCAGCCTGGTTCGCATGGTGGCGAACGACAGGCTGGAGGAGACTTGCGTGGAGAATTAATTAGAAACGATAGTAGAAGCCGAACATGGGTTCCGCAGCCTTGACCATTTGCCCGGTGGTGGGATAGTTCATCACGAGGTTCGGCGCCTTATAGAGGTTGTAACGGAACTGTGCGCGGACGCCGAAGCGGTCAGTGATGGCGAAATCCGAACCGCCGCCAAAGACAAACATGGGCCGTACGACGGTGTTAACCGGAATCGCAAGGCTGGTGCTGCCGGCACCTATGTAAAAGCCGAAGCCGGCAAGGGCGAAGGGCCGCATTTTGCCCATCTCCATCGATGGAACGTATTCGATGTCGAATTTGCTGTCTTGGCTGCTGATGCTGTAATTGGGCTGGCCGCAATAATAGCCGCAGGAGCCGCTGCTGGGGGCAAAGTTCTGGGTGCTGGGGTTGTAGGAGAAGCTGATGCCAAAGCCCGTGAGATTATTTTTCCGGTAGCGTCCTTCGACCGCGCCACCCGGGTTGTGGGTGATGGTTTGCGTGATGCTGTTGCCGTTGGTGTTGTTGGCCAACACGTACTTGAAGCTGCCGGCAACGTCAAAATTCATGGCGGCCTTGGGGGCGCTTGCCTGCTGGGCATTCAGGGGGGCGGCGGCAGACAAGGCCACGGCCAAAACAAGGGAGAGGAATTTAATCCCGGTGTATTTCATATATTGAATTTTATCATCAGGCTTTTGGCCCGCGCGCGGCGGCAGTAGCGGCTTTTTCCGGGGCGGCGGCTTTGCTCAATACCCGAGTCCGGAACTGGCCGGCCTGGGGTTTTGGGGGTCGAATTTGGCAACCTGGATTTTGCTTGCAAGGCCGAGTTTGGAGAGCAGCCAGATGCCCCAGTAGTTGGGGTCGATTTCATACCAGGTGAGGCCGTGCCGGGCGCTGACGGGGTGGGCGTGGTGGTTGTTGTGCCATCCCTCGCCGCCGGAGAGCAGCGCCACCCACCAATTGTTGCGTGAGTCGTCGCGCGTGGCAAAGCGGCGGCTGCCCCAAAGGTGGGTTGCGGAATTGACCAGCCAGGTGGCGTGGAGTCCGAGGGTGACGCGGAGAAAGACACCCCAGAGGACGAAGGCCAGGCCGCTTTTCCAGCCACTGAAGTAGAGGCCGCCGGCGAAGAGCAGTATGCCGCTGGCAGTGATGGGTAGCCAGTGGTATTTGCTGATCCAGCAATGGAAGCGGTCGCGGCAAAGGTCCGGTGAGTAGCGGTTGAGCGCGCCCGATTGCGCGTGGAGCGCGGAGCCGAAAAGCAGCCAGCCGGTGTGCGCCCACCAGGCGCCTTCGCGCGGCGTGTGGGGGTCGCCGGGCTGGTCGCTGAGTTGATGGTGGACGCGGTGCGTTGAGACGCATAAGATGTGCCCGCCCTCGAGCGAGAGGGTGGCGAAGAAGGTCATCAGGTACTCAACCCACTTGGGGGTTTGGTAGCCGCGGTGAGTGAGCAGGCGGTGATAGCACATGCCGATGCCGACGTTGATGGCCAGGACGTGGAGAATGACCATGACAAGCAGCCGCTGCCAGGTGAAGAAGAAGAGCGCGGCGATTGCGCCGGCATGGAAAAGGAGAAGGATGGTGGCGGTGAGCCAGTTGAGGCCCTCGCCGAGGGAGACGGCCTTGCCCAGGTGGAGGGTTTGCCGTGGTGTTGCTCCCGCGAGTTCAGTTGCGCCAAGGGCGGGTGTCAACGGTGTGTTTTCTGTGCCGGGCTTTGAAACTGCTGTTGCCATTTTTCCACGGGTCCTTCGTCTGAGCGAGCCAACCACCCTGGTGGGTGATCAGCCCTACCATCATCTTACTCGCAGATTGAGTTTGCCGCCGCAGCGCCGGCATTGCCCTTGGATGGGATGAAAATCCATCGCTCAAAACCGGCGCAACCGCACTGCCCGGAGTCGTTCGCGGGTGGTATACCGATAGTGGGGGAGCAGCATGAATTATCCGGTCTGGGACGTCTCCTTTGGCGCGGGGTTGCTGATTGCGCTGGTCGCGATCCTGCACGTCTTTGTCTCGCACTTCGCCGTCGGTGGCGGCTTGTATCTGGTGTTGACCGAGGCCCGCGCGCGGCGCAACAAGGACCATGCGCTGCTCGAATGGCTCAAGCGGCACACGAAGTTCTTTGTGCTGGTCACGGTTGTCTATGGCGCGGTGAGCGGCGTGGGGATTTGGTTCACCATCGGGCTCATCAGTCCCACGGCCACCAGCAACCTCATCCACGCTTACGTCTGGGGCTGGGCGATTGAATGGGTTTTCTTCTTCCTCGAAATCACCGCCGCGCTGCTCTACTTGAATGGATGGGACAGGCTTGAGCCGAAGTTGCACCTTTGGTACGGCTGGATCTATTTCATCGCCGCGTACCTGAGCCTGGTGGTGATCAACGGCATCATCACCTTCATGCTGACCTCGGGCAAATGGACCGAGACGCATGAGTTCTGGCAGGGCTTTTTCAATCCCACCTATTTCCCATCGCTTTTCTTCCGCACCGCGGTAGCCTTCGCGCTGGCCGGCATTTACGCGCTGATCACCACGGCCACGGTCAAGGACGCGGGGCTGAAGGCCCGGCTGGTGCGCTGGAGCGCGCTGTGGGTGGTGCCCTCACTGATGGTGCTGCCGGTGCTCGGCTGGTGGTACATTCGCAGCATCCCCGCCGAAGTTTGGGCCAATGCCCGCGGTCCCATGCCCACCGGCTCGCACTACGCCACGCTTGCAGTCCTGCTGCTTGCGGCCACGCTGTTGTTGGCGGTGATCGCACTCATCCGCCCCGCCAAACTGCACATCGGCTTCAGCCTGCTGCTTGCGCTGGTTGCGCTTGCCGCCATGGGCTCCTTTGAGTTTGTGCGTGAGGCGGTGCGCAAGCCCTATGTCATTGCCAATTATCTTTATGCCAACTCGCTTTACTCCGGCACCATTCCCGGCGACGGCGGCTTCAGCATCGACGAGGTCACCAGCACTGGTATTTTGAACGCGTCGAAATGGACCTCTGTGCATGAAATCACGCCGCAGAACCGGATTGAGGCAGGGCATGAGATATTCCGCCTTGAGTGCCAAAGCTGCCACACCGTGGATGCATACCGCGGGGTCAAACATTACCTGGTTGCCAACAATTGGAATGAGGCCACCATCAACCAGATGCTTGGTGGCTTGAACTTCATGCATGGCGGCGTGATGCCGTCGTTTGCCGGCACGGATGCCGAACGTGGTGCGCTGGCCGCCTACCTGGCCACGCTGCACCCGGTGGCGACAGGCGCGGCGCAGCCAACTGATGGCCCAACGGTGTTTGCGCAAAATTGCGCCATGTGCCACCAGGTCAAGCCCGAAGATAAACTTTTCAAAAATCTTCCCGCGAATCCGCAGACGGCGGCGGATGCACTCAAGGACCTCACCAGCCTCTTTCCGCTCA
>JAJXXN010000241.1 GCA_021781075.1 Acidobacteriota bacterium
CAACGGCGACCCGTCCTCGGTGGTCACTGGCACGCCAACCATCACCACCTCGGCGACCATCCGCGCCACTCCGACATACGGCGTGGTGGTCTATACCTCAAACGTGGGTTCGTACACGCTCTCACCCACTTGGGGCAGTTTGAAGGCGGCCAACTACACCTTCAGCTTCCAGCCGGGGACGCTGACCCTCATCACCAGCAGCGCCAGCCTGACCGTACAACCCTACAGCCGATGGGTATCCCAAGCCACCTGCAAGGCCTCAGGGCTGCCCTCGCTCGTTTACAAAATTACCGGCCTGCTCAACTGGGACACGCAGGCCTCGACGACAACCGGCTCGCCGACACTGGCGCTGACCGGCTACGCGAGCAACTGCGCCCGGGGAACATACACCATCACCTCCGCACCGGGCACGCTGACGTTGGACAAATACAGTGGCCAAACCGATTACAACGGCATCAACTACGCCACCGCCACGTTGACCATCTACTAAACCAGCATCAACCTCAAACAAAAATCCCCGCCCACTTCAAAATGGGCGGGGATTTTTTGTGTTTGTTCAGTCATAGGAAGAGGCGAATATTTCTGATCTCCCTCCACTTGCACCCTGCGCCTTATTCAGTCTCGCCATTTTTACCTCTCTGATGCGCAATTTGAGCTACGCCTTTTGATTGAGCGGCATCCTCCCCGTTCATGCAAAAATATTGCTGTGATGAAGTTCGCCCTCCCTCTCAGCCTTTGCATCCTGCTTTTCTCGTTCAACGCGCACGCCAACGACAAAAAGGCCGGCCTGCAAGCCGGCGCAAACCTCTATCGCTCCGCCGGCTGCGAACACTGCCATGGCGAAGGTGGCATCGGCGCAAAAAAAGGACCGCCCCTGATAGGCAGGACTTTTCAAAAGCAGTGGTCCGACGAGAAGATCAAAAACCAGCTCATCCTCGGAGGCAAAAAAATGCCCGCCTTCAGCGACGATCTCTCTGATGACGATATTGCCAAGCTCATTGTTTATCTGCGAGCCAAGCACCGCCCCGCGCCCACCGTGCCTGTTCCCGCAGAGAAAAACCGGGATTAGCCGTCCGGTTCAGTTTTTCTCCGCGCCGCAGGAGCGCCGCTCGACCAGCCAGATCGGAGCGTTGATCTCCCGCACAGGCAGCTCAGGATGCTCAATGCGCTCAAGCATGGTGGCCATCGCCAGCGCCCCGATGCCCGCGCAATCCTGGTGCACCGTGGTCAGCGGTACTGAGAGCAGGCTTGCATACTTCACATCGTCGATGCCCACAATGGCGATATTTTCCGGGATTGAAACAGACATCCCTTGCAGGGTCTGCATCAGACGCGCCGCCGTCAGGTCGTTGGCGCAGACAATCCCCTCGGGCCTGCCGTTTTCGAGCATGCGGCGCACAAATCCCTCATCCACCGGACTGCCACGCCAGGCCAGCTCTCGCTCGGGCAGAATGCCTTCCATGCGCAGCGCCTCGTAGAACCCCGTGATTCGCGCATCCACAGTGGATGCGGTGTTGGCCTCACCGACAAATACCAGCTTGCGCTTCTTGTGCTGCAGGAGGTGGCGCGTGGCGATGAAGCCGGCGCTGCGATTGTCTATGCCCACCAGGTCATGGTGTGCCTGTTCGGGATACGGCAGGTAGCCGCGGTCGAGCAGCACAACCGGTATGCGGGCCCGCTCCAGCATACGCACAATCCGCTGGTTTGCCGTGTCCCTTTCAGACGTCAATTCCAGAGGCGCGAAAAAAACACCTGAGACATTTTGCGAGATATACGATTGCGCCATTTGTTCGGCCTCTTTGGCCGATTCGCGCACCGAGCCCGAGGCACTGCCCCATAGCAGCGAGTCTGGCCGGACGAACGGAGTGCGCATCATGCCGTGGCAAATTGGCTCAAAGATCTCCGTCAAGCCCAACTCGGGTATCAAGAGCCCGAAGGTGTGCCCGCTGGCCTGTTTCTGCGCAAGAACGTGCGTGCCAGCGCCCGGGCGCCGTGTTACCAAGCCCAACCGTTGTAACTCCAGCACCGCCTTGGCGACCGTAATGCGGGAGGCATTGAACATCTCCCCCAGTTCCGCTTCACTCGGTAGCCGGTCACCGGGTTTCAGAGCGCCTGACTGTATGCTTCCATACAAATAATCGAAAACCTGTTTATGTTTTACCTGCTTGCCTCCATCAGCAACATTTGTAGGCGGCACAAGGTTGGAGGTCGTCTTTCGTCTTGCCATATATGAAACCTTTCTTAAAATTTCTTAGCACTCAACTCATGTGAAAACAATGAGTCACGAGGCAAAGCGGATGAATCACGTAATCAACAATAATAGAAAAACAATATATTTGTCGATGCATTTTCCATTAAATGCTTATCATTAATTTGCGCATATGTTGCGCTCCAAAAGATTAAATCCCCGCCCATTTTGCAGTGGGCGGGGATTTTTGTTTGAGGTTGATGCTGGTTTAGTAGATGGTCAACGTGGCGGTGGCGTAGTTGATGCCGGAGTAGTCATACTGGCCGGCGTACTGGTCCAGCGCCAGCGTACCCGGTGACGAGGTGATGGTGTACGTTCCCCGGGCGCAGTTGCCCGTGTAGCCGGTGATCGCCAGCGTCGGCGAGCCGGTTGTCGTCGAGGCCTGCGTGTCCCAGTTCAGAAGCCCGGTGATCTTGTAAGAAGGAGCCGGAACACCCGATTTGAGACAAGTTGACTGGTACATTGCGATGCTGTACGGCTGCACCGTCAGAGACTGCGGTGAGGTCGTCAGGGTCAGCGTCCCCGCCTGGAAGCTGAAGGTATAGTTGGCCGCCTTCAAGCTGCCCCAGGTGGGTGTGAGCGTGTACTTGCCCACGTTCGAGGTGTAGACCACCACGCCGTATGTCGGAGTGGCGCGGATGGTCGCCGAGGTGGTGATGGTTGGCGTGCCAGTGACCACCGAGGACGGGTCGCCGTTGACGAAGCCGGTGATCTGGTAGGTGTACTTGACCAACTGCGAACCGTAGGTCGTCGAGGCATTGTTGGCGGCGACGGTCAGCGTGGCCGGCGTCACCTGGATGCGGTTGGCGAACTTGCGTCCGTTGCAGACAGCCACCAGGCCGTAGATCCCGGCGTTGAGCACGGTGGAGGAGTTGACCAGGCCACTGCTGACGCCGTAGCTCCACGTGCAGCCGGTGTTGGATGCTGCCGTGAGCAGCCCAGGCACGCTGCCAAGCGCCGTGCCGTAGGTGAAGCTCAACGTCGTCGGGGTCCAGTAGTACATGGTGTAGGGGCCGCCAACTGCGACGGCACTGTTGTTGTTGCCATTGGCAATGCCGATGGCTTTGACGACTGTGCCCGTGGTGAGCTGGAAGGGCACGGTGTAGACGGCGGAGGCGTTGGTCGGTGTGCTGCCATCGGTGGTGTAGTAGATGGTTGCGCCCGGAGAGCTGTCGGTGATGGTGATGTTGGTGTTGTAGTAGTTGCCGGCAGCGGGACTGATGACCGGTGTGGCAATGGTGTTCGAGATGACGATCTGGCTGACCGCGCTCAGTGAGCCGGTCGCGCCCGGCGCATAGAGTTGGAGAACGGCGGGAACGCCATCGGTGTCAATCATGGTGCCACCGTTCAGGCTCAGTGCCGTGTTTGACGAGTAATCCAGGAAACCACCGGTGGCGTTTCCAGAGGTTGTTTGGCCAAGACCGACGTTATAGGTGAAGGTCAGGGTGTTTGTCCCGGAGCCGGAGGTGTAGTTGGCAACCGCACTGGCGATTGTGTCCAAGGTCAACTGCGGCGTACCGGTCACATTGATGGGCGCGCTGAAGTTCACCTGGATGGAGACCACATCGCCGGGAATGTACGTCCCGTTGGCGTTGGTGGTGGTGACACTGACCACGTGCGGCGGGGTCTCAATCAACCAGGCCCCGCGGCCATGTGTGGCCAAGCCCACAAGGTGCAGCGCCGAGTTGAGTTCAAGGTCAACTCCCTGCGCGTTGCTGAGCCCGGTTCCATAAGGCGCCCAGGTCGCGTAGGGGCTTACCGAGTAGTAAACGCCGGTGTCGTTGGAGACGTACATGGTGGCGCTGGGGTCGGTATCAACCTTCACCGACCAGGTGGGCAGATTGGGCAGGTTGCTGGTGATGTCATTCCATATTGCGCCACCGTCGGTGGTGCGGAATACCTGCCATTTGCCACTGGGTCCAAAACGGCCATTCACGCCGACCGCAGTCATGCCGGTCGGGTCGTTGGGATCGGTGACAATCTGACTTACCCAGCAGCCTTGCGAGAGAGCATTGTTCACGGGGCAGGGTGGAATGCTGCGCTCAACCCAGGTGGCGCCATCATTTGTGGTGACGAATATCTGGCTGGTGGACGCGAAGGAGCCGCCGGTTGCGGCATAGATCACCTGCGGATTGACGCCCTTCGCGGGCGAAAACGCGATTGAATCCACGTTGTTGTCGCTGGGGTTGAATCCATTGCCGGTGGGAATGCCGATTGCGCTCCATGTGGTTCCGTCGTTGGTGGTCTCATTCACGTAGTCAGTGCCCAGCAGCACGTGGTCGCCATTGGAGGGGTCGAGAATGAACGGCGGATAGAAATTGGCGTTGTTCAGGCTGAGGCCCGCGGCTACGGAAGACCAAGTGTTGCAACCGTCTGTCGATGTGCGGAAGAAATCATTGACGCCAAAACTACCGATGGGGTGAATGCCAAAGCAGCGCAAGGAGTTGGTCTGGCTGTACTGCACTGCGCCGCCGTCGCCGCCGTCGGTTTCATTCCAGATGAGGGCATTACTGTAAACTTCGGTGCCGTTGTCCTGGCTGCCGCCGGCAACACTGGCCGCCGAGGTCGGGTCAAGGCCAATGCCGGTGAACTGGATGGTGTTCAGGTTGGCGTTCAGGCTGCTCCAACTGGGAACCGTGTTGTCGTAGCGGAAGACACCGCCGTCACTGCCGAGGATCATACGGTTGCTGGAATCAAAGGCGATGGCGTGGCAATCTGTGTGCGGCTGGACGTTGTTGATGATGGAGATATCGGTCCAGGTGCTTCCCTTGCTGGTGGAGCGAATGACCATCTGCATCCCGGTGTTGTAGTTTTCAACGCCGGCACCATAGACGACGCCCGCCGAGTCCACGTTGAGGGCAATGTCATACCATCCCTGGCCATTGAGAATGTCGGGCGTGCCTGCGGTCAGGTTTGTGAACGTGGGTGTGCTGGCGTCGGAGTTGTCGGAGCGACCCATGTAATAGAGGTTGTTGCTGCCGCCTGTATTTGCCGCCATCACATAGAGCACATGATGGCCTGCCTGGTTGTCGGATGACGAAATAGCCAGCGCAATTCTGCCTAGACTGGGGTCATTGCCCGCGCCCCCGGGACCATTGGCAAGAAGCGCCCACGTATTTCCACCATCGGTAGAGCGGTAAACGCCGTTGATGCCGTACACATTGAAAAAATCACCGCCTGCGGCATAGATAATTGATGTGTTGTTCGGGTCAACGATGACCGAACTCCATGTCTCTCCACCGGCGTTGCTGATGCCCGAGGTTGTATTGGTCCAGGTGTTGCCGCCGTCGGATGTCTTCCAGATGCCGTTTTGGTTGTTGTAGGTGCCATTTTCCGTATAACCGCCAACGGCCGCAAAGGCGGTATTGTCATTGGTGGGATCGACCGCAATTTGGCCAATGCCGACTCCGGTAAAGGCGCCGCCTGCGGTCTCAAGCGTCCAAGTGTTGCCGCCATCGGTGGAAACCAGAACGCCGTAACCATGGTTGCTATCGCCGGAATTGTTGGCCTCGCCGGTTCCGGCGTAGATGTGGTTCGCATTGCTGGGCGCGACCGCGATGGAGCCCATGGCCAATGTCTGCTGCGTGTCAGTCAGCGGATTCCAGGTGTTGCCACTGTCGGTGGACTTCCAAACACCGCCGCCCGCCGCAGTTACATAAATGTTGTTGGAAGAGTCGAGCGAAATGCCGGTGACTCTGCCGCTGACCAGCCCGCCGCCGGGTTGCAGCGAGGCCGGGCCGATGGCCACCCAGCTTGCTGTATTCGGCAAGGGAGCGGCCTGTTGGTTGTGATAAAGCGGGTGCACGCCACCGACCGGGCGGCTGGAGTGCGCATTCGAGGGCAGCACAGGGGGATTGCGCGGGTGCTGCTTTTGCTGTTGAGCAAAGGCTGAATTGACCGGGAATAGGGTGAGCAAAGATGCAGCCGCGAGGGCAAGAAGAGTCTGGCGGCAAGTGCGAGACCAAGAGAACTGCTGATTCATATATTGACTCCATGGTTGTTGTCCGGCATGTGGATCGGAACTGTGAATTTACGCCATATTGCCGCTGCGAAAGCAATGGCTCAATCAACAAATCACTGCGTTGATTCCATAAGTCCACCAGCCGGTCGTGCATGGGGTGGTGTGCGAAATCAAAAAAAGTGTAGGGGTAGTAGCAGAGGTTTAGTTGATAACAGCCATGTACTTATGTCAATAAGAAATTTGAATTGTCTAACATAATAGAAGGCAGGTCTTTGTGAAGTGCCTCATAAAGTACTTATGATGTTCGACTTGCCCCAATCAAGTTGCCTTGGCAGAGCATTTGACCAAAGTCCCTTGAGGCATTTTTATATAGCCTTGCGTGATGAGTGGATTGAAGAATTGGAGTGGTGGCCAGAGACGGGATTGAACCGCCGACGCCGGAGGGCCTTTTTGCGGGACCGCGGGCAGAACCGCTGAGCAAGCTCAGGAATGCGAGCGCGGCATTGGATTAAATTTACAAGGGAGTGGTGGCCAGAGACGGGATTGAACCGCCGACGCCGGCCTTTTCAGGGCCGCGCTCTACCACTGAGCTATCTGGCCTCAGTGCAAATTTTTAAGGTTGTATTGCGGGTGCGACCAGAATGGTGCGGTACTCCGTGAACAACCTCGTACAGTATAACAACTTCGGTGGAAGGTGCAAAGCGCCGCCGTATCCACTAAACTGGCAGGACCATGAGGAATCTCCGGCCAGCAGCAGGAATCATTGCCGCCTTTTTTGTCATTGCCCCACTCGCTGCGCAATATGGCACGATGGGCGAGTCAGGGATCGGTTCAACCCGTGGCGCCTACATGCGGCCCGCAACTCCCGCCGCCCGCGCAGAGGATGCCTTCTACCGCGCCGCATCCGACGGACCACTGGCGGTGCGAGCTTTTCTTGACCAGTTTCCCAAGGGCGCCGACCTGCATATTCATCTTGCGGGCTCGGTGTATGCCGAGCAGATGATCCACGCCGCGGCCGAGGACGGCCTGTGCATTGACCCTGTTGCGCTGCGCTTTGTGAAGCCAGGCGCAGAGAATGCGAATTGCGCCTCTCCGCTGTTGCCGGCCACGGAGCTCGACGGCAACCGTGTGGGTGCCAACCAGGCGCTCTATGACAAATTGATTGATTCTTTCTCCATGCGCAGTTATGTGCCCACCACGGGTTGGTCAGGCCACGACCAGTTCTTCTCCACCTTTGAGAAGTTCAGCGGCCTCAACAAAACGCATACCGGCGAGTGGGTCAACGAACTGACAAGGCTGAGCGCCATGCAGAACCAGCAGTATGACGAGCTGATGCAGACCCCGCCTTTTGGCCACGCGGCCAAACTCGGCTATCAATTCGGTTGGCCGGCAACGCCGGATTTTGCCGCACTGCGTGAGAAGCTCCTCGCCGCCGGCCTCCGTGACGAGGTTGCGGAGGGCCTCTCCGAGCCGATCGAGGCCAACAAGCACTGGCATGACCTGGCCAAGTGCGGCTCACCCGAGGCCGAACCGCAATGCAAGGTCGAGGTGCGCTACATTTATCAGATCCTGCGCGGCAACCCGCCCGAGCAGGTCTTTGCGCAAACGCTGCTCGGCTTTGAGACGGTTTCAAAAGCGCAGGCAGAGCACGAGGACACCTGGGTCGGCATCAACTTTGTGATGCCCGAGGACGGCTACCTCTCCATGCGTGATTACACGCTGCAGATGCAAATGCTCGATTACCTGCATTCGGTTTATCCAACCGTCCACATCTCGCTGCACGCCGGCGAACTCGCCCCCGGGCTCGTCCCGCCCGAGGGGCTGCGCTTCCACATCCGGCAGGCCGTGGAACTGGGCCACGCCGAGCGCATCGGCCACGGCGTTGACGTGATGTATGAGCGCGATGCCGAGGGGCTGTTGAAAGAGATGGCGGCGCAACATGTGATGGTCGAAATCAACCTCAGCTCGAATGACGGAATCCTCGGCGTCGCGGGGGAGATGCACCCGCTGCACACCTACATGGAGGCCGGTGTGCCGGTCGCGCTTTCAACCGATGATGAGGGCGTCAGCCGCATTGACATCACCAACGAGTACACGCGCGCGGTGATGGAGCAGGGATTGAATTACGCCGCGCTCAAGCAAATGGCGCGCACCGGCATGGAACACAGTTTTTTGCCTGGTGCCGGCTTGTGGGCCGCTCCGGACGATTTCACCAAGCGCAATGGCGCCTGTGCAAAGGCCGACCCGTTGAAACAACCCGATGGAAAATGCAGGCAGTTTCTCAATGCAAACCAGAAGGCCGACGCGGAGTGGGAGCTGGAAAAAAGACTTGCGGAGTTTGAGGCGAAATTCTGAGGACGGAACCAAGGATACAGTTGCGCGCCCATGCCGGGGCATCGGCGCGCATCACTGAATCCAACAGCCTGCTCTTCGGCCAACCGCCCTACGGCTTCACGATCTTTGCCAGCCGTGGATCCTTCCACAAAGGTGCGAAGGCCTGGTCGGTATAAACGTCGTGAAGGTTGTGGTAATTCAGCTCCTTGGCCCGGCCCAGATAATCCAGCGCACCCTCCGAATTGTTGCGCTGGATATACAGCTTGGCAATCAGGTAGTCAATGCGGGCCCGCTGTTCCGGGGTATAGATTTGCGCCTGCACCCCGCCCGGGCTCGTGCTCAGCACGTCGGCGTCCAGTTCCAGCGCGCGTGTGTACTCGTTCATGGCCCGGGGCACTTCGTGCATCCCCAGCCAGGCTTCGGCCAGGTTCAAATGCGTATGTGCATTCTCCTCGTCCAGCGCCAGGGCCTGCTTCAGGTAGTCGACCGCGGACTTGTATTTCTTGTCCAGAATGTCCACCACGCCGAGGTTGTTCATGGCGTTGAATAACTTTGGGTCGTACTGCAACGACTTTAAAAAGGACTTGCGCGCATGCTTGTAGTCTTTCAGCCTTAGCTGTGAGACGCCCAGTTTGTTGTACAAGACGGCGTTTTCCCGGTCAAAGCGCAGGGCCTTTTCATAGTGGCTGACCGACGATTCAAAATCCTTGTTTTGCTGCGCTTGGTCGCCCTTTGCCTCTTCCGCGCGGGCCTCAGTCAATTTGTCGTTTGCGATGGTTTTCTGGGCGCCGACCAACTGCGCCACGCCACCCAAGAGTGTTGCCACCACCAACATCAATGCCAGTTTCTTCATAAATCCCCCTTTTCCTGGGCGTTCTTGCTGCCCATGCGATCGTCTCCAGTACAACGCGGAATTCAGCCCGCCGCAACGCTATACTCGCTACGTGACGGTAGCTTACAGGTTAAATGCCCTGAAATTCTTTCAATGCCTATTATTTAGAGTCTTGCTTCACCGCCAGCCTGACGCCGGATTGCGGGGGGTTACACACCGTTACATGGGTATTTTGAGCACTTGCTCAACCGTTAACATCTGGTCAAAAGCCAGTGCCGGAGTAACATTACAATCAACCCGGAGGCCGAATGGCGGTAAAGAACGAAATTAGGACGGCTAGCATGGACGCTTGGCGTGAAGAACTGGAAACAGTGCTTCAGTCAGTGCACTTCCGCAATGCGCCACAGCTTGCCCGCCTGCTCACGTATCTTTGTCAAAAACTGTTTGCGGGCGAGTCTGGTCAAATAAAAGAATACTCAATCGGTATTGATGTATTCCAACGCGGCGAGAATTTTGACCAGAACTCCGACTCGATTGTGCGTGTTGAGGCCAACCGGTTGCGCAAGCGGCTCTCGGAGTACTACGCCGGCCCCGGTGCCATGCATCGGCTGCGCATCGTGATCCCGGTAGGGCAATACGTCCCACAATTTGATGAGGCCGCCAAGGTGGAAGAGGTGGCCCCAGTTCCAAAGCACGGCATGCCACGCTGGATTTGGTGGTTGGCCGCCGCGTTCTCGCTTCTGGCGCTGGGTTTCGGGGTTGCTCGCCTGCTCCCACGGCTTGGCAGGCAGGCGGAAACGGCCTCCGCGGCATACCCCGCCACCGCGCAACAGGACGAAACCCAGTTGGGCCCTCCTGCCGGGGAAGAAGTGCGCATTCTGGCCGGTTCCAGTCGCAGTTTTGTTGATCATGCGGGCAAGCTGTGGAGCGCCGACAAATGGTTTGACGGCGGCACGGCTGTGAAAAGCACCGCGTTGCAGATATGGCGCACCCAGGACCCCGATTTTTATCGCACCAGCCGCCAGGGGCAATTCCATTATGCAATCCCGCTCAAACAGGGCATATATGAGCTGCGATTGCATTTTGCTGAAACCGAGTTCGGCCCGGAGCTGACCGGCACCGGCGCCGAGGGCAACCGCATTTTCACCATCCGCGCCAACGGCAAGAACCTACTTAGCCGGTTTGACATTGCCGCCGACGCTGGCGCAAGCCGCACCGCCGATGTGAAGGTTTTTACCGGCATCTCGCCCGCCGCCGATGGATTCCTGCGCCTGGATTTTTCAGGCAACAACGGCAGCCAGGCAGCCCTTTCCGCCATTGAAATTCTTCCCGGCTTTGTGGGGCACATCCGCCCCGTGCGACTCTTGGCGAGGCAAACCCCCTACTACTCCAACGACAGCCGATGGTGGAGCCCCGACAATTATTTCCTCGGCGGCCAAATCACGGCCTACCCCACCCCGGTCACCGGCAGCGACGACCCGGAACTCTACGAGACCGAGCGCTGGGGGAATTTTTCCTACGCCATTCCCGTCACCCCGGGAAGGTACACAATCACCCTCTTTTTTGCCGCGCGCCGCGGAGATGGGAACTCCTCGTTGCCCAACGTTGCGGCAGCCCATGTTTTTGATGTGTATTGCGACGGCAAAGCGCTGCTGCGCCACTTTGACCTGGCCCAGGAAGCCCACCCAGGCGACGTGGTCCAACGCAAATTCACCGGCCTCGTGCCGAATGCGCAGGGCAAGCTGCTGCTCAGCTTTGTCCCTGTCGATGGCTACGCCGCCATCACCGGCATCGAGGTGGTGCCGCAGTAAATGGGCGACCGCGGACAATGGAGTGAATCCACCATCACCGGTGGAAATCCTTGCGTGGGCCAAGTGCATCTGCAACCCACCCGCTGCTTATGAGCGTCGCCTTGATGGTTCCCGGGCTTCGGCGACCGAGCCGACTGGTTCACGGAACGGTTCCACATCAATGCGTTCGTAGCGTACTTCCAGGATTGTAAGCTTCTCTGTCCTGCCCGGTGCGCGGAGCATCACGTCGTCACCCTCTGCGGACTTCAGCAAGGCGCGCCCGAGCGGCGAGACCCAACTGATATGGTTGCGGTTCAGGTCGACTTCATCCGTGCCTACGATGCACACTTTGCGCTCAGCCCCGGTGGCATCAGCGTAGAGCACGGTTGCGCCGAAATATGCCCTGGACTGCGCCTGTGCCGACCGCGGGGCTTCCGGGTCCACCACTTCCGCGGCTTCAATGCGCTTGGAGAGAAAGCGAATGCGGCCATCAATCTGTCGCAGCCGCCGCTTGCTGTACTGGTAATCCGCGTTTTCACTGCGATCGCCGTTGCCGGCAGCCCAGGCCACCACCTCCGTCACGGCCGGGCGGTCCTTGGTGAGCAGAAAGTGATGCTCGTCTTTGAGGCGCTCGAGCCCGCCCGGGGTGATGTAGTTCTTTGCGTGGACAGCCGGGGCGTCCGGCGCAGGCCTTCTCGTGAACCCTTTCCGCATTCAATCAATCCTCATCTTGTTCATCCCGGCGGCGCGCAGGCGAGTGACCGCTCGAAATCAATGCGGATCGGCTTCGAAGGAGAATGCCGCAGGCCATCCGCCCCCATTGCGTTATTGCTTTGCGACCCTGAGCGATTTTCTCACGTTTCAGCAATGCTCAGCGATTCTGACCGGCATCCCCACCCCGTTCATCATTTTCCCGCCTCCGGTCATTTACCCTGTTGGGGTAGCTCAAGTGGGAGCCCTCGAACAGTGCGCATCGTCTTATCGAATATTGGAACCTTTGGCGACATCAACCCTCTGATTGCACTTTCACTGGAACTGAAGCGGCGCGGCCACACGCCCGTGCTCGCGCTGCCAAATGTGTACCGTGAAAAAATCGAGCCGCTGGGGCTGGAGTTTCACGCGGTGCGGCCCGACCTTGACCCGAAGAACACGATCCTGGCCGAGATGGTCTACGACGTGAAGAAGGGAACCGAGCGCGGTTTGCGCGAGTTCCTGTTCCCGGTGCTGCGCCAGACCTACGTCGACCTGCTGGCCGCCGCCACAAAGCCCGTGCGCGCCGACCTGCTGCTCCTCGGTGAGCTGAATTACGCCGGGCCGATTGTGGCCGAGGTCACCGGAATCCCTTGGGCGAGTTATGTTCTGGCCCCGTTGAGCTTCTTTTCGGCCTACGACCCGCCGGTGTTGCCGCCCTACCCGAATGTGGCGCGGTTTGACCACGCGGTGCCCGGCTTTGGGCACGCCATCAAACGGCTGGCGCGCTTTGTGAGTCGCAAATGGCCGGAGCCAATTTACGAGTTGCGCCGGGAGTTGGGCTTGGCGCGCGGGTCGAATCCACTCTTTGACGCCAAGCACTCGCCCCACCTGGTGCTTGCCATGTTTTCGCGCGTGCTCGGCGAGGAGCAGAAGGACTGGCCGGCAAACACGCTCATCACCGGTTTTTGCTTTTACGACGCCGATGCGGGGAATGCGAAGCTGCCTGCGCACCTGGAAGAGTTCATGGCCAAAGGCGAGCCGCCCGTGGTCTTCACGCTGGGCTCGGCGGCCGTTCTGGCGGCGGGCAAATTTTATGAATACTCGGCGCGGGCGGCGGAGCGGATGGGGGTGCGCGCGGTCCTTTTGATCGGCTCCGACCCGCGGAACAAAATCTCGCGGAAGTTGCCGGAGTCGATTTGCGTGGCGGAGTATGCGCCCTATTCGGCACTCTTCAAAAAATCGCGGATGGTGGTGCATCAGGGTGGAGTGGGGACGACGGCGCAGTGCCTGGCGGCGGGCAAGCCGATGCTCATCATGCCCTACTCACACGACCAGCCGGACAATGCGCGGCGAATTCGGCGGCTGAAGGTGGGATTGACCATCAACCGCAAGCGCTACTATCCCTGGCGGGTGGTGCGGCGCCTGGCAAAAATGCTGGCAAGCGCGACGCTGGCGAAACGCGCCGGGCAGGTGGCGCGCCTCTTGGAAAAGGAGAACGGCGTGAAAACGGCCGTGGATGCGCTGGAGGGGTTGTACGAGCGGACGCGAAAAAATCCCATTTAAATCGATTTAAATCAAATCAAAGTGGCGTGGTGAGTGGATTGCCACGTCGCCAGCTTCTTGCGTATCCATCAATATTTCAGCAGCTTACAAATACAGACCGCATTGTGTTCAACGGAAATTTCATCTCTCACACAACTGTGACAAATGTCACATCGTGTTGCATCGAGCTCTAGTTATTGTCGCAACTACTTATCGGGCATCTTTGTATTCCCGCCAGTCGGCGCGAATCGAAGCTGGCTCTGTGTCCATATCCAGCGAGGAAAATATGGGACTTACCATTTGGCAGTCGATGCAGCAGAAGGGCTACAGCCGCCGGGACTTCATCCAGTTCTGTACGGCAGCCGCGACAGTGGCGGGGTTGGATCACTCCGCTGTGGGCCAGGTCGTCAACGCCTTCGAGAAGAAAGAGAAACCGGCCGTGGTTTGGATGCACTTTCAGGAGTGCACCTGCTGCAGTGAGTCGTTTATTCGCGCCTCGCACCCGGTGGTGCTCGATGTGCTGTTGGACGTCCTGTCGTTGAACTACACGGAGACGTTGATGGCCGCGTCGGGTTTCCAGGCCGAGAAGAGTCTGCACGACACGATTGAGAACAACAAGGGCAAGTACATTGTCCTGGTCGAGGGCGCGGTTCCCACCAAGGACGATGGCGTCTACTGCATGATCGGCGGCAAGACGGCCGA
>JAJXXN010000113.1 GCA_021781075.1 Acidobacteriota bacterium
CGGCCTCCTTCGCGGCAAACCGCGCGGCATAGTGCTTGTGCGGCTGCGGCTTTTTCGTGGTGCTGTTCTGGGCAAATGCCGCGGATTGCAGCAGCAGGAATGCAGCCAGAAGTGTGAACAGAATCCGGTTCATCGTAACTCGCATGGGATTGGAATTTCTCCTCGCATGAATTTGGTGAACGCCGTGCAATTCAACGCAATGGATTTGCGAAGGGCGCTCAACGTGGCCTCAAATGAATGATGAGCACAACGGCCAACCGTTTCAGGACCGATGCCATTCGTGCACTACTGGCTGAACGAGGCGGTTCGTTTTGAGCGGTTGACTACCATCAGTAAATAATGAAGAGCGTAAAAATACTTGAATGCCACGTTAATTTGCTGGAAGATAAAGCGCTGCGATTTGTTAATGCAGTGTTAATCCGCATGAAGACAAACAACTTGGCCGGCGCGCGGCCGATTGTGGAGAAAATGGAAGAAACAAAAAAAGACGGCCGCGGTGGCCGTCTTGTCGCAAAGCTGCGCTAGTGCAAAACGGGAATCTACTCAGCGGGCTCGCCAGTCGTGGCAAATGCCTCGCCGTCGACCGGATTGCCCGAGGCCAGCATATCGCGCAATGCGACCGGTGAATGCGCGCCTTGCGCGTAGGCGGTCTCAATCAATTTGAGTGTTGATGCCGCAGTCGCGTTCCCTGGTTGGCGGAATATCCACGGCACATTGATTTCAGTGAGCGATTTGTCCTGTGAAAGCGCCAGCACCGGGACAAAAAATTTGAGGGCAAGCTGGAGCGCGAGATGGGATGAGTCGCGGTCGAGCGCGACAATGGCCAGCGGTTTGGCGCCACTCATCGCATTGACCAGGTCCGACGACGCCTTGCCCCAGGGCTGCGAACTGTCAACGGTAATCAGTTGGAAGGCAGTGTTTGGATTTTGCCTTGCGACATCCGCAGCTTTGGGCCCAAAGAGAATGATCCTTGAATTTGCGGAAGTGTCTGTGCGAGGCCCGTTGTACTCGACCGGCTCTTCGCCGATGCGGGCATACGGGACCGTGGTTGCCGTGCTGGACGCCTTGATTTCCGCGGGCGGTTCCTTGGCCATGGGCAAAAGGCGGTAAGTGATTTTGCCATCGTGCACCGTGGCCAGGAACATGGGGTTCACATTCTTTTGGTTCACGTCAAAATGCATGGTGCCGGTGACACCGTGATAAACATCAATGTCAGCGAGGGCATCATGAATGCGCGCGCGGTTCAGGCCTGCCTTGCAGATGGAGTCGAGCAACGCATTCATCGCGTCATAGGCCAGCGCGGAGAAGGCTTCGGTGGGCTCGTGGAAACGCGCCTCGAAACGCTTGTTGAAATCCACCCAGGCCGGGTCGCTGCGCGTCGGGTCATAGGGGAATACCGCCTCAAATCCCTCGGCGTCGGCGCCCGCTGCCTTCAGCATGTCTGCGCCGATGGTGCGGTAGGAGCCGAAGACCGGCTGCTTCATCCCTGCGGCGCGAAGTTGCTTCAAGACCATCGCGGTCTGTGGCTGGTCGGCCCAGATCACAATGCCGTCCACATGCGAGTCGGCGATGACGCGGAGTTGGCGTTTGAAGTCGGTGTCTGGAGGCATGAATTTCTGCTCAATGACAACCGGGTGGCCCATGCGGCGCGAGACATCGCGAAACTTGAGAACACCGAAGCGCCCGTAGCGATTGTTGATGCGCAACAGCGCAATGCGCTTGAGGCCCAGCTCGGTGTAGATGCGGCGCGCGAGCGTGTAACTTTGCACGCGGTCGTCCTGAAGGTCCTCGTAGTACCAGGGGATGTAGGTTTCCGGGATGGTCGGGTCCGTGGAGGCGCAATTGACGATGGGAATCTCCGCGCGCAGCGCCACGCGAATGGCAATGTGCGTGGATTCGGAGTTGATGGAGCCGAAGATCGCCCAGTCATGGTCGTCGTAGACCATTTTGACGGTTGCATCCGAGGCCGAGCCCCAGATGTTGGGGTCGGTGGGGCGGTTGTAACCGGCCACGGCGCCCGCCTGCCAGTTGTCGTAATCGTTGTGAAGCATCAGCTTGAAAGGCTTGCCGCCGTAGCCGCCCTGGGCATTGCGCTCTTCAACGGCAAGTTGCGCCCCGTGCAACATGCGCAGGCCGAGTGTCGAGTCGGGGTTGTTCTCAAGCGGGCCGAAGAAGCCGATGCGGACTTCCGTAACATCTTTGGGATCGGGAATGTCGCGACCAGCGCCGGAGTAAATGTTGGGATGCGTGTAGTTCTCAAAATATGGCTCGGCGAACTTGGAGTAGGGCAGCATGTCTTCCGGTTCGCCGGCGTAGGGAGTCTGGACACGGTCCTTGGGCGGCGGTGGCGGATTGGACCCGCATTCGCACTTGTGTGCGGCTGGGAGAGTGCCTTGGGCGGCAAGAGTGCAGGCGGCAGCCATGACAAGCACAGCTGCCAATGGGATCCATCCGGTACGCATACGCGGCTCCTTACTTCTCTTCTTTTTTGGTGAGGAACATGGCGATGGCTTCGATCTCGATGAGCAACTCCGGCCGGCAGAGCTTGGCCTGGATGCCAGTGGATGCGGGCAGCGGGTCGAGCCCGAGTTCGGCAAAGAACTTGGTGCGCTCTTCGTTGAATGCCTCATAATCACGGTCGATGTCGCGGAGGTAACAGGTTGTGCGGACGATATCCTTCCAGGTGCAGCCTTCGCTCTCCAGCAACCCGGTGATGTTTTCATAGGTGCGGCGCAACTGCGCGCGGAAGTCGCCGATGTGCACGCTGACGCCGCTCTCATCAATGCTGGCCGTGCCGCTGATGAGCAGGATGGTGAGCCCGTTCAGGTCGATGCGCATGCCGCGCGCAAAGGAGCTCGGCTTGCCGTAGCAATAGGCTTCATTGAGCACCTTGAGGTTGGTCATGGCACGCTTTTGGATGGGCAGGTGCGCTATGCCTTCGAGTACGTCTGCGATTGCATTCATGGGTTGGTCTCCTTCAAGTTGTTTGATACGGGGTTCCTGAAACGTTTATGGTTGCCGGATGCCGTGGCTGAGTCCCTCCGCCGTGGCCACCCAAATGTCGTCGCCTTGAAAATCAATGCCGAGAATGTAATTGTGCGCTGGTGCTGAGTCAACGGTGATATTCGTAATCACGCCGCTCGCATCGCGGACATACATCTCCGGCTTGCGGTCCTTGAGCCCGGGGCGGTAGACAGCCCAATTGACGCCGTCGTAATAGGCCAGGCCCTTGTCGGTGCCGAACCAGCAATGGTTGGCATCAATGCCTTTGAGTGTGTTGGTGAAATTCGAGGGCAGGCCGCTGTCCTTGGTCAAAAAATTGTGCCAATAGCGGCCGTCGTAACGGCTGTCGCCGAAGTAGGTCGCGGCCCAGAGGATTCCATCCACATAGCTGACCGAAGTGACGATCTCATGGATCAATCCCTGGTCTTTGAAGAGAACGATTTCTGTCTCACCATCCGGGTCATCGTACTTGTCCCACTTCTGTGTCTTCTGGTCGTACTCCAATATCCCGCTGCCCCATACCGCGTAATAGACCTTGGTTGGTGTGGCGTTGACACCATAGACCCAGATTTCATTCATCGGCGTGTTGCGCTCGTTGTAAAGGGCCCATTGGCCGGAATCGAGGTTCATCTTGCATCCGCCGGCGGCAGTTGCCACCCATAGCTCGTCGCCGTAGATGGAGAGGCCGTAAACAATGTTGTTGCTGAGCCCGGAGTTGAGCTGTGTGAAGGAATCAATGCGGTCGGCGGAGACACGGCTCAACCCTCCCATGGTCCCGGCCCAAAGGTCGCCGGTGCGCTTGTCGAGCGCGAGTGACAGGACGGCGCGATGCGCCAGCCCATCTTGCGTGTTGTAGACCCTCCACTTTCCGTTCTCATAGAGGCCGAGCCCATTGTCGGTTCCGGCCCAGATGCGGTTGCCGTCCACCAGCACGGCGTAAACGTGGTTGTCGGGCAGGCCGTCGGCTGTGGTGAAGTTCTTGAAGTGGAAGCGCGGCATGTTGGGTGCTTGCGCCGTGCACAGTGACGCGGCAGACAGTGCCAGTGCGATGATGGCGAGGATTCTATTCTTCATCAGCGTGTCCTCAGGTATTCGATGAGGTCATTGAGCTCATCCTTGGTCAGGTCGTTGGTGCGGCCATGTTTGTCTTCCGGGTTGTAGACGGTCCATATCTCCTCGAGCGTGGGCGCGGAGCCGTCATGCAGATAGGGGGCGGTGAGGGCGATGTTGGTCAGTTGTGGCGTGTCGAAGTTGCCGGTGTTGTCCGTGGCTCTTTTCGTGCCAACGTCAAAAACCTTCTGGTTCGTCCCCTTTGGGCCGCTGTGGCAATGGATGCAACGGTTGTACTCGGGGATGGGCGCGCCGAATTTGTCCACCGAGCGGGTGAAGAGCGCATACCCGCGCCGCTGCGCGGCGTTCAATTCGCCGCCGGGCAGGCGCCAGCGATGCGGGCGCTGCGGAATCGACTGGATGTAGATTGTCAGGTCGGCGAGAGTGAGGTCGTCGTAATTCTCCGAGCGCCAGAAATATTTTTCCGTCCTCGGGCCGCACTCGGTGGGGATGTTGGGGTTGGTGCCGATCCATTTATATGGCTCGGTGTCGCGCAAATCCTCAATCATGCGGTTGTCGACGATGTCGCGGCCAAATCCGTCCGGCTCCAGGTCCCAGGTAAGGCCGTCGAAGGTTGAATCAATATGGCAGTTGGCGCAGCCGATCTGCGCCTGGAAGGACTGGCGCGCGGAGTAAAAAGTCTGCTCGCCCTTGCGAAGGACACTGACCGCGGGGGGAGAGTCGAGCTTGATGGTGGACGCAACCCGCGCGGTGCGCGTGTCAATCACGCTGAGTGTGTCGTCGAGCCGGTTGGCGGTGTAGAGTTTTTTGCCGTCAGGCGAGAGCGTGAGCCCGCGCGGATTGTGACCGACCGGGATGCGGGCAATCAGATAGTTTGCGCTGGCCGAAAGATCCTCTGTGAAATTTTCCGGGTGGGCATGAATGTAGGCGATCAACTTGTGCAGGTCGATGGCGAGCACAACCTCCGAGCCGCCGCAACTGACAAAGAGCCGCGATTTGTCCGGTGTAATGGCGACACCGAAGGGCTGTGAGGAGTAGCGCTCCAGCTCATCGAGGGGGATTTCCACTTGACGGCCCACATCCGCGCCGAAGAGCGTCAGTGTGTAGACGAATGTGCCGCCATGCTCGTTGTGCGCCAGTGGGACCAGGTTTTTGGGGTGGTATTCGGCGACGGCGCCGATGCGGCCATCCGGGCTGAAGGCAATGTGGAAGACGCCGGCGATTGCGCGCAGCGGGATGCGTTCGATGACACGCGCATTCAAGGCGTCAATCACCGTGATCTCCGACTCGGGCTCGGTGCGATAAGGCGAGGGGTTCGGATAAACGTGCGTGGCATAGATCAACTTGCCGTCAGGCGTTGGTTCAAGGTAGCTTGCACCGCGCCCCGCGACCAGCCGTTTGACCAGCACGCCGCTTTTTGCGTCCAACACCGCCACGTCGTTGCTGATGCGGTTGGCGACGTAGACAAACTTGCCGGTTTTTTCGGCGACAATGCCGGACGGTTCATAACCAACATGCCAGTTGCCGACGACTTCCAGCCTGGCCGGGTCGATGAGAGAAACCGTGTCGTCATTGGAGTTTGTGACCAGCAGTTTTGCCCCGTCGGCGGAGAAGGTGATGCCGCGCGGCACGTTACCGACGGCGATTCGTTTGAATTCCTTGCCGGTCGCCGGGTCAAGCACACGGACTTCGTTGGATTCGGTGCAGAGCACGAAAAGTTTTTTGCCATCGCGGGAGAAAAGTGTCTCAAGCGGAGAGGCGTAGACATAGGGCATGGTGCGGGCGGCATAATCGGGCGCGCTTTTATCCGCCGCAACCACGGGATCCGTTGAAAGCGCATGAAATGCGGCCGCGGTCAGCGCCAGCATTCCGCCGGCCAGAGCCAGCCCGATGAACGGGCTTTGGCGCCTGTTTTTCGCCATGGTCATGTTGCTCATCAGCGCGGCTCCTCCACGGTGATCACGCGGTCCGCTGCGAGGTTGGTCAGCTCCTGGGTTTTGCCGCCGGGCCAGTGAACAGTCAACTTTTCGATTGTGGTGGCGTTGCCTAGGCCGAAGTGCAGTCGGTCATCGTCCTGCGACAGATAGCCGGAGGCGGCGACGCGCTCCGCGGTGCGCCGCCTTCCGCCGGCAAGCACCTCCACGCGCGCGCCGATTCCATCGCGGTTGCTCTTGCCGCTGGTGGCGCTGCCATGGTCGCCTTTGCGCATGGCGCCGACGAGTTTGACAGCAACCCAGTGGCCGGTGTTTTGGGAGACATTGTGCACCAGCTTGCCGCGGTCGCCGAGATTGACGACAAACGAATCCACCCTGCCGTCATTGTCGTAATCGCCGAAGCATGCGCCACGGGCGGTGGTGCGCATGTTGATGACCTGGCCGGCCTCGGTGGAGACATCCTTGAAGTGGCCGTTGCCGGTGCCGCGAAAGAGCGTGTGCTCCTGCGGGATGAGGTGGATCAGGCCGCCGTGGTAAATGAGAATGTCGGGCTCGCCGTCGTTGTCAAAGTCATAGATGCCCGTGCCCCAACTGACGTACTGCGCATTGACCTGGCTGACGCCGGTTTCCGCGCCGATATCTTCAAAGCCCATCTTGGTGGTGTTGCGCAGCAGGCGGTTGTAATGCGCGTCGGTGACCCAAAGGTCCAGCCAGCCGCGCCCGGTGAGGTCGGTGAAGACCGGGCCCATGGAGGAGGTGGACTCGCCGTTCTGTCCATAGGCGGTCCCGGTCTCGTTGGCCACTTCCTCAAACGTCCCGTCGTGCTTGTTGCGAAAGAGAAAATTTTCAGTGCGGTCATTGGAGACATAGATGTCGTCCCAGCCGTCGTTGTCAAAATCCGCCGCCGTCACGCCCATGGTGCGGCCGACAAACGTGCCGATGCCCGATTTTTGCGAGACATCGGTAAAGGTGCCGTCGCAATTGTTATGAAAGAGCATGTTCGTTTCACCCTCGTAATCGAGCGGGCCGGGGTAATTGTCGGGCGCGTAATAAGCGCGGTACTTGGGGTCGAACTTGACGTAGCGGCCAACAAAGAGGTCAACGCATCCGTCCTTGTCATAGTCCAGCCAGGTGGAACTGATGGACCAGCCATCGACTTTGATGCCTGCCTTCTCTGTCACGTCCGTGAAGTGACCGTTGCCGTCGTTGTGGTAGAGGATGGCTTTGCCGTAGCCCGTGACAAGAAGGTCAACATAGCCGTCATTGTCGTAATCGGCGGCGGTCACGGCGATGGAGTAGAGGTCGGGGTCGAGGCCGGATTGGCGGGTGACATCAGTGAAACGGCCGTTGCCATCGTTGCGGTAGAGGTGGTTGTGCGGGGCGGGGTCGGGCTTGGCCGCGAGCGGGTAGGGGTGCATCGAGTCGTCCAGCGGTTTGCCGGTTTCAACATACAGGTCGGGCCAGCCGTCATTGTTGTAATCGAACCAGAGGCACCCGCTGCCAGTGCCTTCAAGCAGTGAGCCGAGTTTCGCCGAGCCAAAGCTGTGGGTGAAGTGGATGTGCGCGCCGTCGGTGGCGTCTTCAAATTGAATGAGCGGCAGCTTGCCCAATGCGGAGTTGGGCACGGGAGCAGACTGCGGCGTTGCCGGTGCCGTTGGCTGTTGCGCTGCGAGCACGCCGCCCAGGGCAAATGCGGCAGCAAGGATGAGGCGGTGGTTTGGCATTTAGTTTTCTCCCGTCCCGGTGGAGTTTTGCGGCGCGGATTTGTAGTTGAGGTCGGCCGGGGTCGTGGTCCGCAGCAGGACCGCGGGAACTTTGTTTTCGCTTGCCCGCTCCGGCCCCGCGTGGCAGCCGACGCAGATGCGCTGCTCGCCTTTTGCAATCCACATCCAACCACGCTCGGCGCGCAGGGTGCGGCCATTTTTGTCTTCAATAAGGAAGCGCACGGGTCGATTGCCGGTGGTTTGCACAAAGAACGAGCCGTCGCCTTCAATTGGCGCTGAGCCTAAATCGACAACTTTGCCGCCCGGGCCGGGGGTTTGCATTTTGACCAGCGCGGGTTCCCCGCCAAGGGGCGCATCGCGGGTGGTGCGCACATCGAGCGCGAGAAAGTTTCCGTATTGCCAGCCGGTGTGCAGGGCGGAGGGGTGGCTGTGTGGCACGTTGGTGCGCGGCGCAAGCAAAACCGGCTCTACAAGGTTGTTGGATGCATCCGCGAGCAACTTTTTCGCCGTCATGCCATTCAACTCAAAGAGCGCATCCTTTGGCGCGGCTGACGCCTTTGCGCTTGCCAGCCAAAGGCCTTCGTCGATTTCAATTGGCCCGTCTGCATAATTGAGTGCAGGGGACGGCACAGTTTTTTCGGCGGCATAGGGTGATGAAAAACGCGCCAGCGACTGGCCATGGGTGAAGAGAATGTCGCCATCCTCAAGCTGGTGCCCGCCCCAACGGCCTGCCGCGGAGGACGCATCCTTTTCCGCATCCGGCTCGCCGCGTTTGCCTGGATGGTCGCAACGATAGGATTCAACGCCGCTGCCGTCGGAGTATACAAGGTAAAGTTCAGCGGGCCCGTCGGTGCCAAGGGGATAATTGGACGCAAAGAGGATGCGGCCGTCCGCAAGCACATCGAGCGGTAAAAGATTGCCCGGGGCCGCGCTGAGTGGAGTGATTCCGGTGCCGTTGAGTTGTGCCGACTCCAGCGCAAACCCATGGGCCGTGTGCCGCGCGTATACCAACCTGCCGTAGGGCAGATAGAGCGGGCGTACCAGGTCAGTGGTTTTTTCCTCTTGCTCAACAGGGAAGACCGCGCGCACCTGGCGGCTGGCGAGATTCATTTCATAAATCCGCCAAGGATCGGTTGGGGTCGTCTTGCCGGCAAAGAGGAGTGACTGCGCATCAAAGGAAAGCGCCGGGTCGGCGGCGGAAAAAAATCCCGTGACCAACTGCTGCGGCTTGTCGGACGCGCGGTCATAGAGAAAAATCTGTGCGCCCTTCGGAAAGCGCTCGTTGCCGCTCAAGAAGGCCAGAGGTTCCTAGGCCGGCGCACTTACCTAAATCACCGGGTGATTCAGGCCGGAACGGCCGATGGCGGGCGTGTTGCCGCCGAATCCGCTGAGAAATAGAACTGCGCCCAGTGAGGCAAGCGGCAGAAGGAAAAGTTTGCGCAGGGGAAGTTGTCTCATTAAGCCAGTGCCTCGCTGAAGAGGGATGCGTTTAGCTTGCGAGTCGCCAGCCAAGGCTCCAACTCGGCAATCATGCGGGAATATTCGCTGAAGGTAAGGGACTGGTCGCCGTCGCTATAAGCGCGTTGTGGCGTGGGATGCACCTCGATGATCATGCCATCCGCGCCGGCCGCGACTCCGACGCGCGCCAGTGCCGGCACCAGTTCGCTGCGGCCACAGCCGTGGCTTGGGTCTGCAATCACCGGCAGGTGCGAGATCATCTTGAGCAGCGAAATGGCCGCCGCATCGAATGTGTTGCGTGTCGCTGTCTCGAAGGTGCGAATGCCTCGCTCGCAGAGAAGCACGTTGGGGTTGCCATGATCGAGAATCACATTGGCGGCGCGCAAAAAATCCGCGACGGTGGCCGCCATGCCGCGCTTGAGCAGAATGGGCTTGCCGGTGAGCGCGGCGGCAACGTGCAGGGAAGTGTTGTCGGAGTTGCGGCTGCCGATTTGGAGGATGTCAGCGTAGTCGGCGACCAGATCCACGTCGGCCTCGTCGAGCAACTCCGTGACAATGGCAAGGCCGGTGCGGCGCCGTGCCTCGGCAAGCAGCTTGAGCCCGGCTTCGCCAAGCCCCTGGAAGGCATACGGCGAACTGCGCGGCTTGAATGCTCCGCCGCGCAATATCTGTGCTCCATTGGCGCGGACATATTCAGCAGTGGTGACGATCTGCTCTTCATTCTCAACCGAGCAGGGGCCGGCCATGATGGCAAACTCACCACCACCAATTTCCAAGCGGATGCCGCACTCCGGGTTGTCCACGCGGACAAGTGTCTCAGTGTGGTTTGCACTTTTGAGCGTGAGGGGAGCCTCATCGAATTGTTCGAGCCACTTTTGCTTCACCAACGGCCATCCTAAAGTCCTGCAAATTGCTCCGAGTAGGCTCAGATTAGAGGCTTCCAAATTCAACAGCATCCATCGAAGGGTTGAAATTTAGCAGTTCGAGGCGATACAACCAAACATGCGTGACGCAGCTCACACGTGTATGTTCAAAGTCGAAGTACAGGATGAACATTTTGCCGGTGCCGTCGTGTGACATGGCGATTTTCAGCGCGGAGAGAAAACCACAAAATCCCTTTATTAAATCGGTTTATAGCTCGATTTTGTATGGTGAGGCGTGATAGGGTAATCGCATTACTTCGCAAAGGGAGTTCAGGACTATGAGTTGGATGACTCGACGTGATTTTGGCAAGGTGGCGACGGCAGCCGCGACCGCCACGGTTTTGAAGGCAGGCATGGGCAAAAGTGCCTGGGCGGCAGACCACGATGCGGTGAGAATTTTTCCAAAGGGGTTTGTCTGGGGATGCGCCACTGCCTCTTACCAGGTGGAAGGCGCGGTGAACGAGGACGGGCGCGGCGCAACGATCTGGGACAACTTTGCGCACACGCCGGGCAAGATCCACAATAATGACACGGGCGACGTGGCGGATGACAGTTATCACCGCTATAAAGAGGATATTCAACTGCTCAAGAACCTTGGAGTCGGCGGCCATCGCTTCTCCATTGCCTGGTCGCGGATATTCCCTTCGGGCACCGGCGCGGTGAACCAGAAGGGCGTTGATTTTTATGACCGTGTGATTGATGAACTGTTGAAAAACGGAATTGAGCCGTATGTCACGCTCTTCCACTGGGATCTGCCGGCGGCTTTGCCGGGCGGATGGCAATCGCGGGATACAGCGAAGGCGTTTGCCGAGTATGCGGCATTTGCGGCGAAGCACTACTCGGACCGCGTGAAGCACTTCATGACCACCAATGAGTTTGTGTGCATCACAGACATCGGGCATGTGGAGGGAAGGTTTGCGCCGGGCTTGCGGCTGCCGCCCGCGGAAGCCAACCAGGTGCGCCACCATGCGATTCTGGCCCATGGATTGGGCGTCCAGGCGATACGCGCCAACGCCAAAGCGGGGACGAAGGTGGGATTGGCGGAAAATGCCAATGTGTTTGTGCCGGTGATTGAGACGGACGAACACATCGCCGCGGCCAAGCGGGCGACGCGGCTTGGCAATGCGCCCTTTTTGACGGCCTTGATGGAGGGCCGGTACATTGACGAGTACCTGGAAATGGCCGGTGCAGCGGCTCCGAAGGTTGAGGCGGGCGACTTCAAGGCAATCGGCAGCAAGCTGGATTTTGTGGGCTTGAATGTTTACACACCAATTTACGTGCGCGCGGAAAACTCGGCGCGTGGATTTGCCATTGAACAGCAGCAGGCGAATTACCCGAACATGGATTCACCCTGGCTCAAGGTGGGCCCGGAGGTTGCCTACTGGTCGGTGCGCAACGTGTGCGAAAACTGGAAGATGCCGGATCTCCTGATCACGGAAAACGGCTGCTCGGCGGAGGATGTGGTGACACCGGCAGGCCGGATTGAAGACACGGAACGCGTGATGTACCTGCGCAACCACCTGGCTCAATTCCACCGCGCCATCAGCGAGGGCTATCCGTTGAGGGGGTATTTCCTTTGGAGCCTGCTGGATAATTTTGAGTGGGCGGACGGCTACAGCAAGCGCTTTGGGTTGCACTACGTGGATTACGCGACCCAAAAGCGCATCCCGAAATTGAGCGCGGAGTGGTACAAGCAGGTGATTGCGCACAACGAAATTGTGTAGCCAAGGAAAGTCGGAAAGTGACAGCGGAAAAAGCCTGGGGCGGAGGATGCGCCTCGGGCTTTTTTGTTCTTGCGCGCGGGCGGAAGCTGTTGTCAGCAGGCGGCCGGTGGCGGCTGAAAGCCGAAGGAACGTTCGAGTATTTCGGCGATGGCAAGGGCCTGCTCGTCGGTGTGAGGCAACCCGACGAGTTGTACGCCGATGGGCAACTTCTCGGGCGAGCGGCCAATGGGCAGCACCACGGCGGGATTGGCAAGCACGTTGAACCACTGTGTAAAGCGGGTTTCATCGAGGTAATGGATGGTCCGGCCATCAATGGTCCACTGGCGTTCGCCGTGTTTGAAGGCAGGAACTGAAGCGACGGGGCAGAGAAGCAGTGGGTTTGCCGCGAAGGCACTGAGTTCCGCCAGAGCAGCGGAGCGCAGTGTGTCAAGCTCAGCCCAGGCGTTGAGCAGATCGATGCTTGTGAGCGGCGGGAGGGATTCTGCCGCCAGCAAAAAGTCGCGGAAGATGGGGGAGAGCTGGTCGCGGCGGTTGCGGATTGTAGGCTCATAAAACATGGCGCCGCACTGGACGAAGAGCTTGACCCAGAGTTGGCGCGCGGGCTCGAGGAATGTTGGGCGCCAGGGTTTGACGTTGAAGCCAGCCTCGCGCAATGCTTGTGCCGCGGATTGAATGGCGGCGCGGGTCCCGGGTGTTACGGGAATGAGGCCATCGTCTTCAAAGTAACCGATGGTGGTGGTACGCAGTTGCGCGAGGTCGGGATGGGAGAGCATGGCGTGGTCAATCGGCTTGGGCGCACTGGTGGCATCGACGGGGTCGTGGCCAGCGAGGACGCCGAAGAGCAATTTGAGGTCGCCGATGGTGCGGGCCATGGGGCCGAGCGCACCGATTGTGGAGAATGGGCCGATGCAGGGCGGCAAATGGCCGCGCGCCGGGATGCGTCCTGCGGTCGGCTTGATGGCGCAGATGCCAGTGAAGTGTGCCGGCTGGCGGACGGAGCCGCCGGAGTCCGAGCCAAGGCCCGCGGCGGAAAGGCCTGCGGCAATCGCCGCCGACTCACCGCCACTCGAACCACCGGGGGAGCGCGTGAGGTCCCAGGGGTTGGCCGTAGCGCCGTGCAGTGTGTTGGCCGACTCATAGGCCATGAGGAATTCCGGGCAGTTGGTGGTGCCGAGGATGAGCGCGCCGGCGGTGCGGAGGCGATAGACGGATTCCGCGTCCTCGGCTGGAATGTGGCCGCGGTTGAGAGAGCTGCCAATTTCGCAGCGCATACCAGCCACGGAGATGGACGACTTGATGGTGATCGGGAGTCCAAGGAGCGGATTATGCCTGGCCTGCGCATCCTGAAGTGCTTCGAGGCGGCGGGCATCGGCGCGTGTGCGGCTGGCGTCGAAGTCCGTGATGGCGTTGAGAGCGGGGTTCAACCGCTCGATTTGCGCAATGTGTGCCTCCGCCAGCTCGGGGATGGAGATTTCGCGCTTTTGAAGCATGCGCAAGAGCGCTGTGGCGGGTTGGAGTGTGAGGGACATTTTCTACTTCAGTTTACGGCGTGGTGAACAGTTTCACAGTGATTGTGTGTGTGGGGGGGAGGGGGGATAATCCATGGAATTTTGGGATTCGATTGATTCAGGCTGCATGGTTTATCGTCGGTTTCACAGATTTAATCTGCTGGTTGAGAGTGTTGTTCTTCGCCCTTGGATCAAAATCAACAAGCGGGTTTTCAACTGCGCTACGCTGCGCCCAGCATGACAGGGGCGTCCGCGCCCGGGGTGGACCATTGGTGGCCCACCTGCCATCACACTGGCCTTCACCGCGCACTTGGATCAGTCAACCCTGTAAGCCAGGTTGTCGAAGAGCAGGCCTTCACCGGGCTCAAAATTGAAATAAACCGTTGAGCAGGGGTCGGTCCATCCCGTGCGGACACGCTTCACCTCGCCCGGCTTGATTGTGTAGGTTGCTTCGCGCAACTCAGTACAGCGCACGGCGATGGTCGAATCCTGCTTGCCGCCGTTGTAAACATCAAAGCCCATAAAAACGCGCGGTGAGTAGAACTTGAACTCCGCCTTCTCGCTCTTCGCGTCCGCAAGCGCCAGATTGAATGTGCCGAATGCGCCATCGGGAACGTGGATCTTCCACTGCCCTGCGCCCCAATCGATGACGCCCGATGGGATTTGCCCGCTCAGCACCG
>JAJXXN010000035.1 GCA_021781075.1 Acidobacteriota bacterium
GATAGTAGAGGGCGCGGGGATCGCCGGGCAGGAGTGTGAGGGCCTTGGCGAGGCTGGGCTTGGCATTGTCGTATTTTTCCCATAAAACATCAACAATGGCGATGTTGGTGTAGGCGTCGGCGTAGTCGGGTCGAAGTTTTGCGACCTCGGTGAAGGCATCCACCGCAGCCTGATATTGCTGCGCGTCGAGGAGGGCAATGCCGTAGTTGTTCCAGCGCATCCAGGTTGGGTTTTCATCCTTGGGCGCATCGCCGGGCTGGTTTTGGCCAAGGTGCAGGGTGCGGGTGGTGGAGGCGATGTCGATGATGGTTTCGGGATAGTGCTTCTGCTCCATCGCATAATCGATGAAGTGCTGATTGAAGCGGCGATAGCGGACAGTGGCGGTGATGGTGATATCGGAGGCGAGGTCCTTGGGGATGCGGAAGCGGTAGCGAGCCAGTTGTGAACGGCCCGATTGGAGCGCGTTGTTGTAAGCCAGCACGCGGTTGTGCCAGATCTGGTGGAGGTCGTTGAACTCGCCCTTGTTGTTGATGATGCGGTTGGTGAAGGAGTGGGCCGAGGGGTCGAGGTCGCCACTGGGTTTCAGGTAGCCGCTTTCGACAATGGTTTTTCCACTTGCGTCCTTCACCGTGAAGTCGAGCCAGGCCTCGTAGAAGTCGCGCTGCTCGGGAATAAACGAGTGCCCGGTGCCTTTATTCTGCAAGACGACATCAGCGACCAGGGTTTGGCCGGCGGTGATGGTGAAGGGGACGCGCCCGAGCGGGGCGATGAGTTGATCTGCATGGGCGTTAGGACTGGCATCGTTTGCGCCATCCTTTTCAATCTCAAGGGCGAAGAGGTCCACATTAAGAACGTTGTTCTGCAGGAAGTCCTTGAGCTGTGCGGCCTGCTCCGGGTAGTTGAAGTAAGCCGGAACGAGTGAGTTGCCGCCCAGCCATCGGTGGCTGGCGAGGGTGGTGATGCCGGATGCGTCGTCGGTTTTGCCTCCGGGGTCGGGGGAATCGGCGGAGATTTCGCCGCGTTTCATGTGGCAGGTTTGGCAGGTGGAGACGGAGTCTTTGCGGTAGAAGGGCAAAGGCGACTCCTTGGCGAAACTCGAACCCTGCCATTCATCGTAAACAGTGAAGGCGCGCAGCCATTTGTAGTCGTCGAGTATGCGAGGAATGGCGGCCTTGTGGCAGGTTGAACAATACTCGCTGGTGCGGTAAAAGGGGCGCATGACGGCCTTGGAGTGGCGGTCGAGGTGGGCTAGGATCTCCGCGTCGCTGACCGGGCGGGTGATGGGCGCGCCATTTTCATCGACGAGGACGGCGGGTGTGCCCATGACGTAGCTGCCGGTGCCGGTGGTGTTGACGCTGACAATGGAGTGGCAAGCCGAACAGGTGACCCCTTCATTTTCAAAGGGCCGCTTTTTGGGCATACCTTGTGAAAGATCGCCGGAAAAGAGCGCCGGCTGATTGTGGCATCCCTCGCAATGGCGGGAGTACTGCACGCCTTTCTCGCCGATCAGGAGGTTGACGTTGGTGAGATACCAGGGTGAGCGGAAGGAGTTCGAGTGCACCGATTCACGCCACTGGTGGTAGCTTTCCTTGTGGCAGTGGCCACAGTACTGGGCGGTGTAAAAAGATTTTGGGTCAATGAACTGGCCGTTGGCCGTTGTGGCGTTTGAGGGCAGGAAGGGATGGTCCGTGCCAAAGGCGTAGTTGTAGCGCGCGGCGATGGATTTGTGGAAATCGGAAGTTGGCGCGGGGCTGGTGGAATCGGCAACGGGCGGCGCGGATTTGTCGGAGCCGCTTTCGGCCTTTGCGCCGGGCAGGTGCGCGCGGCCCGCGAGGGCGAGGAGCGCAAGCAGGAGAAGAAGCGTGGGGGCGGAGAACTTTGCGGCTCGGCGCAAAAGCTTGTGTGGCATGGGGCGACTCCCGGGGAAGAGGCTGGAATCCTGAGTGCGATCCTTGATATGCAGCAAACGTAGCATCAGGTTACTGAATTTGACAGGGGTGCTGTCCTCCACCCAAGGGTTGAGCGATGCGAGAAGACTGATCCACGGGATTTCTCATAGTGGGACAAAATATTTTCATGGCATGGAAATGTGTGCCCCGTCACCGACAGCAGATTTAATTGCTGTATCTTCGTGGATGGTTGCACAAGGCGGGACGGATGGAGTGAACCCCGGAATAATCACCGGCTTTCAACCGCACCCCCTTAGCCAAAACGGCGTCTGAACTGTTACTTTGGAAGCAAAGGGAAGTTGCACACAAGAGATGGCTACGAGTCCTTATTTAGCACTTGCTGTACTCTTTTTTGCGGCTCTTGCGTTTGGGTTGGCCCCACTGGGTTTGGCCTGGCTCTGGGCGCGCATCTACTCACCACAAAAACGCAACCTGATCAAGAATGCAATCTACGAGTGCGGGCTTGAATCGAAGGGCGATGCCTGGGTGCAGTTCCGCCCGGCGTACTATCTTTACGCCATTCTTTTCCTGGTCTTCGACGTGGAGGCAATCTTTTTGCTGCCCTTTGCCGTCACCTTTACAGGTCTGGGCGCGGCGGCGTGCGTGGCAATTTTGGTTTTTGTGCTGCTGCTGGTGGAAGGCCTTGCGTGGGCCTGGGCGAAGGGTGTTTTGAAGTGGGCGTAGGGTCATCCGCCTTCGCCTGACGGCTTCGGCGCGGCAAGGGGAATCCAGGGGACGCATCGGGAGCGAATGTGGTTGACGAAAAATTGAAATCGGAGCTTGGCAAGCAGGGCATCGTCGTGACCAGCCTGCAGGAGTTGTACAACTGGGGGCGCAAGGGCTCGATATGGCCAATGCAATTTGGCCTGGCCTGCTGCGCCATTGAGATGATTGCGACGACGATGGCGCGCTTTGACATGGCGCGCTTTGGGGCGGAGGTCTTCCGGCCCAGCCCGCGGCAGGCGGACATGATGATTATCAGCGGCACGGTCACCAAGAAGATGGCGCCGCAGGTGGTGCGGCTCTACAACCAGATGGCTGAGCCGAAGTATGTGATCACGATGGGCGCGTGCGCCATCTCCGGCGGGCCCTTCAAGCAGGGCTACAACGTGCTGAAGGGGATTGACCGCTACATCCCGGTTGATGTGCACATTGCCGGCTGCCCCCCGCGGCCCGAGGCGCTGTTGCATGGATTGATTGAGCTGCAGAAGAAGATTGCCGCGCAGCGGTTGACGGGCGAGGGACGTCCGGCGCACCTGGACAAGGAGGCGCCGAGCATTTTTCCCGTGCCGGATCAGTGCGAACACGACCTGTTGCCAACGCGGAACCCGGCCACCTACCACCTTCCGGTGCTCAACAACATCCAAGCCGGGGAGAAAGTGGGGGACCGCGGATGATGACCTTGGAAGAGATACGCTCCCTGGTGGAGAAGGCGGTTCCGGCAGCCGCGGCCGAAGGTGCGCTGGTTTTGGAGCAAAACCAGAGTGTGAGCGGCC
>JAJXXN010000125.1 GCA_021781075.1 Acidobacteriota bacterium
CCATGCGGTCCTGCAAGGGCTGCGGAATGGTGTGCAGCACGTTGGCCGTGGCGACGAAAAGGACCTCGGAAAGGTCGTAATCGACATCGAGGTAGTGGTCCTGGAAGGTGGTGTTCTGCTCGGGGTCCAGGACCTCAAGCAGCGCCGAGGCGGGGTCGCCGCGAAAATCGCTGGCCATCTTGTCCACTTCGTCGAGCAGGAAGACGGGATTGCGCGTGCCGGCGCGCTTCATGTGCTGGATGATCTGGCCGGGGAGCGCGCCGATGTAGGTGCGGCGATGGCCGCGGATCTCCGCCTCGTCGCGGACACCGCCCAGTGAAAGGCGCACGAACTTGCGGCCGGTGGCCTTGGCGATGGACATGCCGAGCGAGGTCTTGCCCACGCCGGGGGGGCCGACGAAGCAGAGGATGGAACCCTTCGGGTTTTTGACCAACTGACGGACCGCCAGGAACTCCAAGATGCGCTCCTTGATTTTTTCCAGCCCGTAGTGGTCCTCGTTGAGGACCTTCTCGGCGAACTCGATGGAGCGGGTTTCCTTGGAGCGTTTTTTCCACGGCACGGCGAGAAGCCAGTCGATGTAATTGCGGCTCACCGTTGACTCGGCGGACATGGGGGGCATGGCCTCGAGCTTTTTGAGTTCCTGGATCGCCTTGTCGAGCACATCCTTGGGCATGCCGGCGGATTCTATTTTTTTGCGCAGCTCGTCGAACTCGCTTTTTTCACCGCGGCCGAGCTCCTTCTGGATGGCCTTGATCTTCTCGTTGAGGTAGTACTCTTTTTGCGCGCGCTCCATCTGGCGCTTCACGCGCGATTGGATGTTGCGGTCGAGGTCGAGCTTTTCAATCTCGATGTCGAGCACGTCGGCGAGCCGGGCCAGCCGCGTGGCGGGGTCGAAGATGTTGAGCAGGTCCTGTTTTTCCTCGATGCCGAGCTGGAGGTTCGCGGCGATGACGTCGGCGAGCTTGGCCGGCTCGTCCATGCGCACGCTGGCGATGACGGTCTCGTAGTTGAGCGACTGCTGGAGTTTGACATACTGCTCGAAGAGGCTGGTGACGCGCTGGATCAGCTGCTCGGCGGCGGGCGTCATCTCAAAGGTTTCCTTGCCGGGGCGCAGCGTGGCGACGAAGAAACCGTCCCTGTCATTGACCTCGGTGAACTTGGCGCGCTCCACGCCCTCGACGAGCACCTTGATGTTGCCATTGGGAATTTTGACGCTCTGCACGATGTTGCAGATGCAGCCTACGCTATAGATTTCCTTTTCGGTCGGTTCGTCGATGCTGGCGTCATGCTGGGTGGCGAGGAAGATGCGGCGGTCGCCGGTGAGGGCTTCCTCGAGCGCGCGGACGCTGGATTCGCGGCCCACTACGAAGGGCATCATCTGGTGGGGAAAGATGACCAACTCGCGGATGGGCATCATGGGCATCTTAATGAGGTCGTTTTTATCGCGCGGTGCGGTCATGAGTACTCCCTAAAGCCATTGGATGCCAGTGGGCGGGGCTTGGTTGCAAGCGGCCCTTCTCTAGGGATTGTACAGCGGAAGAGGTGTGATAAACGGTGAAGTTTGAGGCGGAGGAAGGGGGAAATAGTCACAAAAAGAAAGCCGCACCCTGAACCAAAGAGTGCGGCCTGGTCATTGGAATCTTGTAATAAAGCTACCCTGCTTTTTCCAGCAGCGTGGGCGAGAGGTCGCGGCGCTCCACCATGTCGCGTGTGATTTCGATGTCGCGCACCCGCTTGTTGTTGGGCAGGTGGTACATGAGGTCGAGCATCAACTCCTCGATGATCATGCGCAGGCCGCGGGCGCCCACCTTGCGGGCCATGGCTTCGCGGGCAATGGCGCCGACTGCATCCTGGGTGAGGTGCAGGCGGACATTTTCAAACTCGAAGAGGCGCTGGTACTGCTTGAGGATGGCGTTTTTCGGCTTGGTGAGAATCTCAACCAGCGCCGGCTCGTCCAGCTCATCGAGTATGCCCATGACGGGCAGTCGTCCGACGAATTCGGGGATGAGGCCGTACTTGATGAGGTCAGTGGGCTCCGTCCTGCGGAGAAGCTCGGTGTCGCGGTTGGAGCGCATGGTGGGTGCTTCATTGTCGGTGGCCTTGAAGCCGAGTGCCTTTTTGCCGACGCGGCGGCCTACAACGCGCTCCAAGCCGACAAATGCGCCGCCGCAGATGAAGAGGATGTTGGTGGTGTCGACGGCGGTGAACTCCTGGTGCGGATGCTTGCGCCCGCCCTGCGGGGGAACGTTGGCGACAGTGCCCTCGAGGATTTTTAGCAGCGCCTGTTGGACGCCCTCACCGGAGACATCGCGGGTGATGGAGGGGTTCTCGTCCTTGCGGCCGATCTTGTCGATCTCGTCTATGTAGATGATGCCCTGCTGGGCGCGGGTGACGTCGCCGTCTGCGGCCTGGAGCAGCTTGAGGATGATGTTCTCCACGTCCTCGCCGACGTAGCCGGCCTCGGTCAGCGTGGTGGCGTCGACGATGGCGAAGGGCACGTCGAGCATTTTGGCCAGCGTGTGCGCGAGAAGGGTTTTGCCGCTGCCGGTGGGCCCGATGAGCAGGATGTTGGATTTGGAGAGCTCGACATCGTTGTTGCGCATGCGGTTCATCTGGATGCGCTTGTAGTGGTTGTAGACGGCGACGGCAAGTTTTTTCTTGGTCTGGTCCTGGCCGATGACGTAATCGTCGAGGTAGCTCTTGACCTCGTGCGGCTTGGGCAGGTGGAGGGAGCCGGCCGCGGGGTGGGCCTCGCTGCGGTCATCCTCCAGAATGGAGTTGCAGACGGCAACGCACTCATCGCAGATGAAGGCGCGGGGATAGTCGCTGGGCGAGGAGATGAGCTTGGCGACGGCATCCTGCGGTTTGCTGCAGAAGGAGCATCGTAATGCCTCCTCTGGTCCGGTGCGCGGTTTCATGGGGTCTTGCCTCCAAATGCTAATTTCAATGCTACTCGGTCAACCCCTCTGAGGGGGTGTGTACAAAAAGATTCCCTCAGGTGCGGGGCCGATCGATGATTTCATCCACGATGCCGTACTCCTTGGCCTGGGGCGCAGTCATGATGAAGTCACGCTCCACGTCGCGCTCAATGCGATCGAGCGGCTGGCCGGTGTGTTTGGCCATCAGGTTGTTGGTGATTTCGCGGATGCGCAGGATCTCGCGGGCGTGGATGTCGATGTCGGTTGCCTGTCCGCTCAAGCCGCCCATGGATGGCTGGTGGATGAGGATGCGCGAATTGGGCAGGGCGAAGCGCTTGCCCTTGGTGCCGGCGAGCAGCAGGAAGGCGCCCATGCTCGCCGCCTGGCCGATGCAATAGGTGACCACGTTGTTCTTGATGAACTGCATCGTGTCGTAGATGGCAAGACCTGCGGTGATGGAGCCGCCCGGGGAGTTGATGTAAAGCGAAATGTCCTTTTCCGGGTCCTCGCCGGAG
>JAJXXN010000212.1 GCA_021781075.1 Acidobacteriota bacterium
AAACCGCGCCTTCGGCATCAACAAAGTCGGCTTGCATCGCCGCGGTTTTGACGAAGCGCGCCTCAAGACCCTGCAAAAGGCCTTCCGTCTCCTCCTCGCCGCGAAGATGAACACCTCGCAGGCCGTCGAAGCCATCAAAGAACTCGAAGGCGCCGACGCCGCCGAACTCGCCGCCTTCATCGAAAAAAGCCAGCGCGGGGTCATCAAGTAGCCCAGAGTTCAGAAATCAGAAATCAGGGGTCACAGGGCATAGAACAACTTCTGCTCTTCCCCTGCCCTGTCATCCTGAGCAAGCCGGGTGCCCCCGGTCTCGATTCTGAGACCGGGGTTAGAACATCTTCCGCTCTCCCCACACCTGTCATTCTGAGCGAAGCAATCCGCGCACTCGCGGATTGCGAAGTCGAAGAATCCGCAGTTGCCTTTGACGTTTATCTATAAAAAACGTACGCCCACCCCAAAAACAGGCCGGGTGGCGGGTGGCTGTAGATGGTCAAGACGTTGTTCCCTCGCACAGAGCTTCAGATCGGCTGCAGGGCGGCTTGTAATTGAGGCTACCATGTGGTCTTGCGTAGTTGTAGTAGTCGGTCCATGGCTTGAGATAGGCGTCGCGTTCCTCCGAGTCGCGCCAGTGTTTTGCGTAGGCCCACTCTCTGAGCGCGGTTTGTATAAACCGCTCGGCCTTTCCGTTGGTGCGCGGCGTGTAGGGGCGGGTGCGGTGATGCTTGATGTTGAGCCCCTGGCAGTGAGCGCGGAACTCGCGTGAGCGGTAACTGGATCCGTTGTCTGTGAGCAGTTCTTTGATGCCGATGCCGTGGCGGGCGAAGAACTCGCGCGCGTGCTCTAAAAACGCGATGGTGGTATCCGCTTTCTGATTGGGCATCAACTCGGTGAAGGCCATCCGCGAGTGGTCGTCGATGGCGATGTGCAAGGCAAGGAAGCCGGGATGCTTGCTCTTGCCGCGCAGCCTGCCATCGCCGCGCCGACTGACCTCGGAAAAGCGCGTCATGCCCTTGATGTCGAGGTGGATCAGCTCCCCTGGCCGCTCACGCTCATAGCGCACCACCGGCGGCGGCGGGTTCAGATCGCGCCATCGGCTCAGACGCGCGCGGCGCAAAATGCGGCTCACCGAGGCCGGGCTCAGGCCGGTGCGGCGCGCGATCTCATAGCCGGGCATGTGTGTGCGTCGCAGTTCCAGGACGCGTTCAACCAGTTCATCCGCCACGCGTTGCGGCGAGCAGTGCGGTTGCGAGGAACGATCATGGAGGCCAGCGACGCCCTCCGCGCCATAGCGCCGCAACCACTTGGCCACCGTCTTTGCGCTCACGCGGAAGGCCGCCGCGGCGGCCTTCCGCGTCCCTCCCTCAAAAACAAACTTCACCAAAAGCTCTCGACTACGAAAGCTGAATCGGGCATTCTTATGTATGTCCATTCGTTCCCTCCGAAGTTCTGCTTGCTCGTCACAAACAGCTTCTCCGAAGTCAGTTCGAATGGACAACCTCTTGAAAGATCACAGCCACCCGCCGGCGTGCTCTCCGCTTTCAACCGGCCGTTGACAATACACGCCACCCAACTGCCTTTTCTTACTTCGCTGCTGTTCCCGTGCCTTCGGTGAGGGTGAGGATGCGATCCACGCCGGGCGCCGTGAACTTCTCCACGTTGCCGCTGGGCCAGCGGACCTCAATGGAATCAACCGCTGTGGCCTGGCCGAGGCCGAAGTGCGGGCGCGGATCATTGGTGGAAAGATAGCTGCCGCTGCTCATCACATCCCCGCGCTGCGTGAATCCGCCCGCAGTGACAAAGACCTTTGCGCCGGTGGCATCGCGGGGGCTCTGTCTGCCGGTTGTGGTGTCTTTGCCGCCGACGAGCTTGAATTCAATCCAGTGGTTGTGGTCGGGGCTGACGTTGCGCAAGAGGACCGGATGGTGGTCCTGCACATTGATGACTACGTCCAGTTTGCCGTCGTTAAAAAGGTCGCCCATGGCCATGCCGCGCGCGGCGAGCACGTCGGCGAGCCCCGTGCCCTCGACGGCGGGGACGGGGGAGAATTTTTTGCCCTGCTCGTTGTGGAAGAGCATGGGGCGTTGCGCCCAACTGGTGCCCCAGGGGTTCTGGTCCACCTGCGGGTAAACGTGGCCGTCTACCATCAGGATGCTCGGCCAGCCGCTGTTGTCGTAGTCGATGAAGGCGTTGCCCCAACTGAGGAAGGGAACGGAGGTTTCGGCAATGCCAAGCTCGTAACTGATGTCGGTGAGGTTGGCGTCGCCCTCGTTTCTGTAGAAGGGCTTGTAGTCGTCGGAGAAGGTGTCGTTGAAGATGGCCAGGCGCCCCGAGTGGTCGAAGTCGCCGAGCGCGATGCCCATGGTGGCCGTCTCGCGGCCGGCATCGTTCAAGGCGTAGCCGGAGGCATAGCTGTCATCTTCAAAGGTGCCGTCGCCTTTGTTGATGTAGAGGTAATTGGGCGTGGAGTCATCGCCGACAATGAGATCGGGTTTGCCATCGTCATTGATGTCGGCAAAGATGGCGGTGAGGCCGTAGTAGCCGGGCTTGTCCGCAACGCCGGCCTTGTCGCTGACGTCGGTGAAGGTGCCGTCGCCGTTGTTGTGGAAGAGGTGGTCCGGCTCGCCCTTGAGCCCGCGCGGCCCGCAGTTCACCGCCACGCCGCGGAAGGTGCAGTAGATGTTGGGCACGCCGTCCTTGCCCCCGGCGGGCAGGTTGTCGCGGTCAAAGTGGACGTAGCCGGCGACGAAGAGATCGAGGCGGCCGTCGCCGTCGTAGTCGCCCCAGGTGGCGCCCGTGGACCAGTTGCCCAGCGTGACCCCGGCTTTTTCCGCGACGTCGGTGAAGGTGCCGTCGTGGTTGTTGTGGTAGAGCCGGTTCTTGCCCCAGTTGGTGACGTAAATGTCGGGCCAGCCATCGTTGTCGTAGTCGGCAATCGAGACGCCGTAGCCCCAGCGGTCGTTGGTCACGCCGGCCTGCGCGGCGACATCGGTGAAGGTGCCGTCGTGATTGTTGTGGAAGAGTGCGGCGTGCGGCGGTGTTTCCTTGCCGTCGAGTGAATTCCACGTGGCGCCGTTGACAACATAAATATCCAGCCAGCCGTCGTTGTCGTAGTCAATGAGGCCGATGCCGGAACCGTTGGTCTCAACGATGTACTGCTTCTCGGGCGTGCCCATCTTGTGGGTCCACTTTGTGAGGCCCGCCTTTTCCGAGTCGTCCATAAACAGGATGGGGCCGGTTTTGACAAACCCGCCGGCGGTGATGGGGCGCTTTTCCGCGTCATACTGCGCGGCCCTCGGCGGGCCGGAGGCGGTGCCGCTCATGCCGGAGGAGTGCGCGCCATTCTTATCGGCCGGCGCGGCGGATTGTTGCGACTGTTGCGACATGACAGGTTGCACCGCAAGCAAGGCGGACAAAAGCACGGCAGGCAGCGGGGGCAGGGCCTTCGGGGGGAAGTGGCTCATCAACATGCTCAAAAGTATACGGGGTCGCCGGCGGTTTTGTGACTCATACATTTGGTGGATGACAAGTCCGGCGAAAATTCCGCGGCAAAATTGAAACATTCGCGTCTCACAGTGGATTTAATCCTGCCGGAAGAAAATGCCATGGGCTGAGTGTCAAGGCAGCCGCTCGCTTCTCCGGAATCAGGAAATATGCGGTGAGGATTCTCTTTTGTCACAAACAATTGGACAATTGGTATCCAATATCACAGCCATGGAACAGCGCTTGCAGTATTCTTGTCACGCAATTCCATTCAAAGGAACGTATCTGCAATGATCCAACAATTTCCCGCAGTTGACCCCATTCCACTGCCGGCGCCAGTGTGGCTGATGAAGCTGTTGCACATTGTCACGCTTGCCCTGCATTTTGTGGCGGTGGAGATGCTGATCGGCGGCCTGCTTCTGGCCATCGTCTTCAGCCTCATCCGCATGCCCGCCTCCATGGTCGTGGCCCGCGCCATTGCCCGGCGTTTGCCTGTGGTCATGACCTTTCTCATCAACTTCGGCGTGCCGCCGTTGTTGTTTGCGCAGGTGCTCTACGGCCGCGCGCTCTACACAAGCAGCATCCTGATTGGCGTCTACTGGATTGCGATCATTTTGCTTCTCATGTTGGCGTACCGCTCCCTGTACAGCTTTTCTGCGCTGCTCGATGCGGGCAAGGCGTGGATGGCGCTGCCGCGTGGCGTGCTTTCATTTTTAATCGTGGGCGCGATTGCGAGGATACTCTCCTCGAACATGACGCTGATGCTGCGGCCTGAGGCGTGGCGCGCGATGTACCAGAACTCCGCGGCGGGCTTGTTTTTGCCCGCGGGCGACCCGACGCTGACGCCCCGCTGGTTGCTGATGATGGTTGGCGGGCTGGCCTTTGGCGGGCTGTGGATGCTTTATCTTGCCTCGCGCTCGACCTTTGTCGAAGCGGAAAAGAAATTCCTCGCCGGCGTGGGCGGCGCGGTGGCGGCGGTCTTTGGCGTGGCTTACCTGCTCGCCGGCATCTGGGCGCTCAGCGTGCAGCCTGATGCGGTGAAGGCAGGGCTCGTGTCGCACCCGCTCTATCACCTGTTTGCCTATGCGGAATGGGGTTGGGTGGCTGGCGTGGCCCTGATTGTGGTGCTGGGCCTGCGCGGCGCCATTACGCGCAAGGTGGCCGCGGCTTGTCCGTGGGCGGCCATGGCGGTTGCGCTGGTCACCGCGCTTTCGCTGGTGGTCTTCCGCGACGCGGTCCGCGACCTGACGCTGCTCTCGAAAGGCTTCGATGTTTGGGATCGCGTGGTGGTCTCGAACTGGGGCGTGATTGGATTGTTCCTGGCCCTGTTTGTTGGCGGACTAGGCGTGGCGGGCTGGCTGATCAGCGTGGTGGCGCGCGCGAAGAAAACCATGGAAAGTGAGGCTTGAAGATGACTGACCCCAACAAGCATCCACTGCCAGTTGACTCTGAAAACATGGCCGAGGAGCAGAACCCGGGAACCCGGCGCGCGTTTTTGATTGCCGCCGGCGCCGCTGGATTGACCTATGCCGTGGCAATCACCTACCCGGTTTACCGATACCTGGCCTCACCGGCGGAGATGGCGGCTGCAGAAGCGGCGGTCACCGAGGTCACGCTCAAGGACGCGGAGAAGCTGCCCACCGGCTCGGCGCTGATGTTCAAATTTGGATTTGCGCCGGCCATGCTCATCCATCATGACGACGGCACCTGGACCGCGCTGACCGCGGTCTGCACGCACCTGGGCTGCACGGTGAAGTATGAGCCCGAGCAGCACCGCATCCACTGCGCATGCCACGGCGGGGTGTATGACCCGAAGACGGGTGGCAATGTCAGTGGCCCGCCGCCAAAGCCATTGCGCCGTTTTGGTGTCGTGGTGGGCGATGCCGGGGTCACCGTGACCAAGAATTTCAAGGCCTGAGAGCGAGGACGAATCGATCATGAGCCAAAGTTTGCCTGTCAAATCCATCTATAGTTGGGTCGATGAACGCCTCGGTCTTTCCGACATCATCGCCTTTGCCAAACACAAGACCGTGCCCGCCCACAAACACTCATTCTGGTATTACTGGGGCGGCATCAGCCTGTTTCTTTTTCTGGTCCAGTGCGTCACCGGCGTCCTGCTGCTGGTCTATTACCGCCCCGGCCCGGAAGCCTTTGAGTCGGTCCGCCAGATCACCTATGTGATGCACTTCGGCTGGCTCATCCGGTCGGCGCACTCGTGGTCGGCCAACCTCTTCATCTTCGCCATCATGGTGCACATGTTCTCGGTCTTCCTGATGAAGGCATATCGCAAGCCGCGCGAGTTCGGCTGGTTCTCCGGCATGGCGCTCCTGGCGCTGGCTACGCTTTTCGGCTTCAGCGGTTATCTGTTGCCGATGGACGAGCTGAGCTACTTTGCCACCAAGGTGGGCCTGCAGATTCCAGCGTCGATTCCCTGGGTTGGGCCGTTTGTGGCTGGCATCCTGCGTGGCGGGCCGGATGTCAGCGAGTTCACCGTGGAGAGATTTTTTGCCCTGCATGTGGTCGTGATCCCGGCGGTCTTTTTGCCGTTGCTCGCCTTTCACCTGTGGCTGGTGCAAAAGCATGGCAACGCGCTGCCGCCCTCGGAGGAGGCAAAGCCCGCCGCACAGCGCAAGTCGATCCCATTCTTCCCGAACTTTGCCCGCAAGGACCTTGGCATGTGGCTGATCTCGCTCAACGTGCTCGCCTTTCTGGCCTCGGTCTTTCCTTGGCAATTGGGCAGGCAGTTTGACGCGCTTGCATCCGCGCCCAACGGCATCCACCCCGAGTGGTACTTCATGGCGCCCTTTGAAATGCTCAAGGTCCTCGGCAACATTTTGCCCGGCGCCGCGGGTGAAATCGCCGGCATTCTGATCTTCACCCTTGGCATCGTGTTGTGGCTTTTGATTCCGTTTTATGACACGAGTTCGTCGCGTGGCGCGCGCGCGCGCAATGCGCACTACTTCGGCCTCGCCGCCATTGTCCTACTCATCGCAACCACGGCCCTCGGTTACTGGGCGGTACGCTAAAGGAGCAGCCTGATGAACTATCCATTCTGGAACATTCCCTATCTTGGGTCGGGCTGGGTGATCGGCATCATCGCCATCTTCCATGTGATGATCAGCCAATTTGCGGTCGGGGGCGGGCTCTACCTGCCAATGGCCGAGCGCAAGGCGCTCAAGGAAGGCCGCGAAGATTGGCTGAAGCAGCTTCAGGTCCACTCAAAATTCTTTCTGACCATCACCGGCGTCTATGGCACGGTCTCGGGCGTGGGCATCTGGTTCGCCATCGGCCTAACGCATCCCGAGGCCACCAGCACGCTGATCCACAACTTCGTCTTCGGCTGGGCCATGGAGTGGGCCTTCTTCCTGGTCGAACTGGCCACGGCGGCCGTCTACTACTACACCTGGGGCAAGATCGACCGCAAGCTGCACCTGACGGTGGGCTGGGTCTATGCCGGTGCATCGGCGGCCACGCTGATCATCATCAACGGCATTCTCACCTTCATGCTGGCGCCCGGCGACACATGGCTTTCCGTGGCCGGCACGGGCAAGGAGGCGAGCGTTTTCTGGCATGCCTTTTTCAACCCGACCTACTGGCCCAGCCTCTTCATGCGCACCGCTGTCTGCCTGGCGCTGGCCGGCATCTGGGCGCTCATCACCTCCAGCATGATTGACGGCGATGAAAAGCCCGCGCTCAAGACCACCATCGTCCAGTGGAGCGTCAAGTGGCCGATGGCCTCCTTTGTCATCATGCCCTTTGCCATGATCTGGTACCTGTTCATGGTGCCGTCTTCGCAGCGCGCGTTGCTCACGCTTGGCATTGACACCATCGGCCAGGGGACGTTTTCAACCGTCACGAGGATTGTCCTGGTGGTCATCATCACCTCGGCGACGATTGTGGGCGTGGCCTACCAGCTTGGGTACAAGAACCCGCGCGATTTCAACCTCGGCACGGCCATCAGCATCCTGTTGCTGGCGCTGATGGCAACAGGCGCGGGCGAGTACTCGCGCGAGATGCTGCGCAAACCCTTCGTCGTCGGCCAGTGGATGTATTCGAATGGCGTGCGTGTCCGCGGCCCGGTGCGCAGCGTGGAGACCTACAACCGCGACGGCTACCTGAAGGACTCCATGTGGGTGTGGGGCGGTGACGCGGCCACCACTTCCAGCTACTCGCGCGGCGAGGCCATCTTCCGCGGCGAGTGCTCCAGTTGCCACACCATGGACGGCTACCGCCCCGTGCGGCAGTTGCTTGCCGGGCGCGACCAACAAAACATCACCAACTTCGTCAAGATGCTGCACGACCACAAGCCCGATTCGCCGTACATCAAATACATGCCGCCCATGGTGGGCTCGGACCAGGACATCACCGACCTGGCCAACTACCTCAACTACCAGGTCAACCCGCCGGGAGCGGCACAGCAAACCGTGACCCGGAACTGACCGCCACACTGCCTGTCGCACACGGCCGAAGGCCCGCTCCCTGGAGCGGGCCTTCGGCTTCAACGCGGGCGGATGTGTGATTACGCGGCAGCGGCTTGCGGCAACTCCGCGCGGCGGCTCCAAAAATAAATTGCCGCGGCGGTGATGGTCAGCACCAGGCCGAAGCCGAACTCTGTGGTGATGTACTTTGCCCTGCCAACCGGCGCGGTCAATTCATCAAACACCGCCTGCACAAAAAGATTGTGGCTGGCGTGGAGCAGCGCGCAGGGCCAGAGGCTGCCGGATTTCAAACGCAGCCAGCCCATCACAAAGGCCATGGGGATGACCATGAGAGTGAAACACAAGAGCGCGTAGGCGGGCTGTGTGCCGGCATTGTAATCGGAGAACAGAAGGGCGGGATAATGCCATATGGCCCAGACCGAGCCACTGATCAGGCAGCCTGTGGTGAATCCAAAACGGGTGGCCAGGCGCGGCAGCAGAAAACCGCGCCAGCCGATCTCCTCGCCGGTGGCATTGAGCAGGCTGAGTGGAATGCCCAGCGTCGCAAGCGCGAGAATGCCCACTATCGCCGCGGCATCGGGATTGGACATGTGGAACAACTTTACAAAGGCCGCGGAGAATTGTCGGCTGGTGAATGACCCGCGCACAAAGAGCCAGCAGCCGGCATACACAGGGAGGGTGTACAACACGGGCAAGAAATATCCCCAGGCGAGGGTGCGGCCGGTGCGAATGCGCCAGCCCAGGTTTTTGAAGCTCCCCTTGAAAAAAAGGCCAGCGGCAAATGCGGCCAGTGCTGGGCACCACATCACCCCGCGCACCGCCCACCCGTGGTAGGCCGCAACGTGCCCGGTGTGGATCATCAGGTAATAGGGCAGGGAGCTGAAGGCAAAAACCAGCACGAGGAAAACGAGGATCTCTTTGTTGAGCTTTTGCATGGTGGGGTGATTCTAACAAGCACCCTTGTCGTTGTGGCGGAAATCTTTTGCGGAGGCGCGCATTACTCCAGCACGTACGGCATTTCAAAACGGCCGATTTGGATGATGCCCTTGTCGGCGGGCGGCCAGATGCGGAAGCTTTCCACGCGTCCCGTGCCGGGGATGCGATGGGCCTCGACGGTGCCATCCAGCGTGCCGTTGGTGGCGTCGTGGAAATGCACGTTCAAGACCTCACCGGCGCGCTCCCAGCCTACGGCGTAGTTGCCGGCCTTGAGGCGCAGGCCGCCGATTTTGATGGGGTTCTGGACGACCAGGAAGTGCGAGTACTTGCCGTCGGCGGAGTAACCGGCGGTGATGAGCAGGACGGCGGCAATGTAGGTTCCGTTGCCGTTGGTGATGCCCGTGGCGGTGCGCATCTCGGTCTCGATGTGTTCCTTTTCAACCGGCGCTCGGTCCGGCAGCAGCGCGGCAAGCTCGGACTCCGTGGCGGCGCGCCAGGGCTTTTGCGCATGGGCCTGCGCGGGAAACTGAGCGAGCACAAACAGAGTGGAAAGAAAAACAGCGCGCAGGCAAGCTGGTTTGAACTGGCTCATGGGTTGTGCTCTCCGTAATAGGGCAGATTACCGAAGTGTGCCGGGCGCCGCCTCCACCCAATGGTGGAGTTATTTTTTCTTGAGCGATTCGAGCGGGACGATGCCGCGCTGGATGGCAGCGGTTGCCGCCTGGGTGCGGTCCGTGACGCCGAGTTTCCCGAGCATGCTGTTGATGTGTGTTTTGACGGTGGCCTCGCTGATTTCCAGTTCCGAGGCGATTTCCTTGTTGCTTTTGCCGCGGACAATCTGTTCGAGGACGTCGAGTTCGCGGTGTGTGAGCTCTTCGGTACCCATGCGCTCGGCGAGTTTTTCCGCAATGACGGCGGGAATGTGGGATTTGCCGCCATGCACGGTGCGGATGGTGGCGATAAGCTCCTCACTGGTCATGCCCTTGAGCAGGTAGGCGCGGGCGCCGGCCTGCAGGGCGCGGTAAATGTCCTCGTCGCCGTCGTAGGTGGTGAGCACAATGAAGCGGGCGTGCGGGGTCTCCATGCGGATGCGCTCGATGACCTCGACGCCGGAGAGCCGCGGCAGGCGCAGGTCAATGAGCGTGACCTGCGGTTGCAGCTTGCGGTACTGCGTGATGGCCTCGACGCCATCGGAGGCCTCGCCCACGACGTCCATGCCATCCACGACGCTGAGCAGGGCCTTCAGCCCCTGGCGGACTACGTGATGATCCTCGACGATCAGGATGCGGATTGGGTCTTCGTTCACACTTTTGCTCCATCACTGGGAAGTTGCACCCGCACCGTGGTGCCTTTGCCGGGAGTGCTGTTGACTCGCAATTGCGCACCAATGGAGGCTGCGCGCTCGCCCATGCCGGTGAGTCCATAATGGCCGGGTGGCGAGTGGGGATGTTGCGCGATTTCCAGGTCATCCGCCAAGACTGCGTCGATGCCACGCCCATCGTCGCGGATTTCGAGGACCACGGAGCGCGAAGCGGCAAAATAATCGAGCTCCACTTCGAGTGTACGCGCCGCGGCGTGCTTTTTGACATTTTGAATTGCCTCCTGCGCAATGCGGAGCAGTTCCCGCTCGGTCTCCGCGGCAAGTGGGCGATAGGCGCCGTGGATGCGCAGCCTGGCCTTGAGCTTTTTTGAGCTTGCTGCCTCAACGAGGCGCTGGAGTTCAACCGGCAGCGTGCGCTCGGCGGCATCCGGCGAGCGCAGCGCCCAGATGGATTGGCGCGCGTCCTCGAGCCCCTCGCGAACGTACTCGCGGAGAGTCTTGAGTTGCTCGCCTGATTTTTCAGCCTTGCCGTGGCGAATGAGCTCGGCGAGGAGCTCCAACTGGACGGAGATGCCGACGTAGCCCTGGGCGAGCGTGTCGTGGATTTCGCGCGCGATGCGGCTGCGCTCGCTCAACACGGCGCGGAACTCACGCTCCGCCTGGGCGAGCTTGCGCCGCTCATAGAGGCGGGCGGCGGCGAGGACGAGCGCGGAGAGAAGCAGCGCGACGAGGAGCCAGAAGAGGAAGGTCTGGTAGAAGTGGGGGCGGAGTTCAAAGGCAAGCGAGGCGCCCGCCAGGTTCCACACGCCGTCGTTGTTGGCCGCCTGTACGCGGAAGGTGTAATGGCCGGGCGGAATGTTGGTGTAGTAGGCGGTGCGTCGCGCGCCGGCCTCGGTCCAGTCCTTGTCGAAGCCCTCGAGCTTGTAGCGGTAGCGCAGCTTTTGCGGAGCGGTGAAGCTCAGGGCGGCATACTCGAACTCGAAGTGGGCATGGCCTGCGGCGATGCGCAAGGGTTTGTCGGGCTGCGCGCTGAACTGGTTGGCGAAGTCGTTGGCGTCGTCCACGCCCATGCGCTCCACCACCACGGGCGGCGGCAGCGTGTTGAGGCGGAAGTGCGCGGGGTCCACCTCGACAAGGCCCCTGGGTGTGGCGAACCAGAGGCGCCCGTCTTTGCCGCGCCACGCCAGGGGGTGGCTGTTCTTGGCCATCTCGCGGCTGCGCAGCCCATCGGCTGCGGTGAACTCGGTCCACCCGCTGCAGATGTTGGCCACCAACTGGCAACGCGCGATTGCGTTGGTGGTGGCGAGCCAGGTTGTGCCGGTGGCGTCATTGAGAATGGCGAGGATGGAATTGTTTTTCCCCGCGTCGTCCCTGATCGCGGAAAATCCATTGCCGTTCCACGCGCTCCAGCCGTGGCCCGCCGTCCCGGCCAGCAGGCGCCCGTCCGGCGCTAGCGCAAGCGCCGTGATAACGTCGCCGGGCAGCCCGTCGGCTTGGGTGAAATTTTTGATGCTCCCGTTTTGAAGCACGCTCAAGCCGTTGAGCGTGGCAATCCAGAGGCGCCCGTCGTTGTCGCGAAGCATGGCGCCGATAAGGTCGCTCAACAGGCCGTCGGCCTTGGTGAGCGTTTGCGTGATGTGGCCATCCTGGATGCGAGCCAGTCCACGCCGTGTCCCGGCCCAGAGCGAGCCGTCGTTGTCGGCAAGCAGCGAGCGGACAAAATCATCGGGCAGTCCGTCAGCAGAGGTGATGGAGCGCACGACCCGGCCTTGGCGGATTTGATTGAGCCCGTCCGGTGTGCCCGCCCACAGCGACCCGTCGCGCGCGGCGGCCAGCGACAGCACGACGTTTGAGAGCAGGCCGTTCTTCGTGGTCAGGTTTTGCGCGCGGTCGTCGCGGAAAAGACTGAGCCCACCGCCATTGGTGCCCACGCAAAGCGCCCCGCTTGCGTCTTCCACCACCGTGGTGATTGCGTCGGAGCCGAGTCCGTCCTCAGTGCCAAGCACGCGGAACCGCTCATCGCGCAGCACCTCGACGCCGTTTTCCTCCGTGCCGAGCCACAGGTTGCCCTCGGCGTCTTCCGTGAGCGCCAGGATGGAGGGGCCGGGCTCGGCAGCTTCCAGTTTTCCGTTGGCCCAACGGAAAAGCCCGCGGTTGGTGCCAACCCACAGCGCGCCTTCGCGGTCTGCTTTCACCACTTGAATGCGGCTGCCGGCCAGCTCGCGCCCCACGGCGAAGCGCGCCGCAAGGCGGCCGTCGCGCAACAGCGTGAGATCCTCATTGCTTGCCAGCGCGAGAAGGCCGTTTGAAAACGATGCGAGAAACCCAACGCGGCCATGGGGCATGGCGGAGGCGTCGGCGAGTTGATGCCACTGTGCATTGGCCTCGTAGCCATCGGCACGCATCACGCCGCCCGCGCAGGCGATGTACAAATCGCTGGAAGTGGCCGCGACAAATGCCGGCCCCGGCAACTTGCAGGTGCCGGCCCGGGACACATTCCAGCGCCCCTCACGCCACAGGAAGGCGCCCTCGCTGGTGGCAGCCCAAAGGCGCCCGCCACGGTCAAGCGCGGCGGAGCTCAGCGCGCCGCCCGGGAGCGCGGCGAGTGTTTTGAAGTTGTCCCCGCTGAATTGCGCAATGCCAGATTCACTCCATACCCACGTCCCCGCGTTGTTTTCAAGCACCCCGCGGATGGTTCCCTCCGGCACTCCCTGCGCGGTGGTGAAGTGGATGGTCTGGTTGCCACGAATCAGCGAGAGCCCTTCGCCGGTTGCGATCCACAGCGCGCCGGAAGGTGATTCGTAAATGCCGCGGATGTCGCTGGCGGTGAAGGCGGGGCGTGTTGCGGGGCTGAGTGTGTGAAAACCATAGCCGTCGAAGCGGACCAGGCCAAGTTCGGTTCCCAGCCACAGGTAGCCGCTGCGCGAGGCAAGCAGGCTTTGCACGGTGTTCTGCGGCAGGCCGCTCTCCATGGTCCACGTTTGGCGGCTGAATTGGCCTGTGGGGGTGGCGGGCTCAAGGGCAATGGCTGCCGTGGCAAGCTGCAATGCGGCGAGCAGGGCAAGCCAGCGGGAGGCACGGGTTGTGCTGTGCAGGTTCAAGCATCCACCACGGTAGAGAATCCCCACCAGATTACTTGATGAAGCCCTTGGTGTTGCAGGTATCCCAGCCCTTGCTCCTTGGCGGCGAGACGCTGTGTGATGATGGTGCAGCATCGGTAAACAATCAACCCTTTGATGGATTCCTTGCTCATCCATCAAGGCGAAGCGGAATTTCGCGCCCCGGCCTACTCTAAGAATGTCTCCTGATTTTTTTGCACAGACTTTCTGAGGGGTGATGGCGAATGGGCCATCACCTTTTCTTTTTGTTGAAAGAATCTTTTATAAAAAGGCCCCACCCGGGCTGATTCTGTTTTCGGGGCATTCACAACCCGGGCGGGGCGGCCAAAGCCTTGTCAATTTAAAAACGGTAACGGACGCTCGCCTCCGGGAAACGGCCCATCTGGTCAACCTTGACCATGGGCTGTTGGCCATCGGCGCAGTACGCGCCGCCGAATGGGTTCAGGATTGCTGGAACGCCTCCTGGCTGTCGCGGGCGTTGGCCGCCGCACACGCCTCGCTGGCGTTGCTGAAATATCAGCCATCGGAAGCGCGGAGGTCTGTGCCGCCGTCGGATTTCGACGGTACTCACCATTCGGATGCGCAGCGCGATGCCCACTCCGCGCGGCACAG
>JAJXXN010000067.1 GCA_021781075.1 Acidobacteriota bacterium
TCTCAGGGATCCATTTCTGGTGGCCCAAAATGACCGGCCGCATGTACCCGGAGAAGATATCCCAGTTCGCCGCCGTCGTCACCTTCATCGGATTCAACTTCACCTTCTTCCCGCAGTTCCTCCTCGGCATGTTGGGCATGCCCCGCCGCTATGCGGCCTACCCGCCCGAGTTCCAGATACTCAACGTCTTCTCCACGGCAGGGGCAACCATCCTCGGCGTCGGGTACCTCCTGCCCATGCTCTACCTTCTCTGGAGCCTCAAATACGGCAGAATCGCCGGTGACAACCCCTGGCAGGCCACCGGGCTCGAATGGCAGACCCAATCACCGCCATTGACAGAGAACTTCACCAAGATCCCCGTCGTTGACCACGAAGCATACGATTACGAGTGGCTCGACAAGCAATCCCATTCCACCCCCCAAGAGGTGCCCAGTGTCGGATAGCCAGGCCATCGCAGTCGCAGAACACGCCGCGGAAGGTCATTTCCATCCGCCCTACCTGCGCCACCACTTCGAGTCGGTCGAGCAGCAGAAGGAAGCCTCCACCTTCGCCATGTGGCTCTTCCTGCTCACGGAAATCATGTTCTTTGGCGGCATGTTCACCGCCTACCTCATCTACCGCAACTGGTACTACCCGGCCTTTGTCGCCGCCTCCCACCAGCTCGACGTCGTGCTGGGCAGCATTAACACCTTGCTGCTCATCACCTCCAGCTTCACCATGGCCATGGGCGTATGGTGCGCCGAAAAGCGCAAGCGCAAGGGCTTGGTGCTCTCCCTCATTCTCACCTTCATCCTCGGCCTCGGCTTCCTCGGCATCAAAACCGTCGAGTACAAGGAGAAGTTTGAGAAGCACCACGTCCCCGGCCGCAACTTCAGCGTCCAATCCTTCATCGACCCCGCGCATGACGAGGCCGCCAAAAAGCTAGGCGACCTCACGCCGCTGCCCCTCGACATGGCCCGCCACACCGAGATGTACTTCTCGCTCTACTTCGCCATGACCGGCATGCATGCGCTCCACATGATCATCGGCATCGGCATCCTGCTCTTCCTCATCATCAAGGCCTGGCAGGGCGCCTACACCAACGGCCATGTGACCATGATTGAAAACTTCGGCCTCTACTGGCACTTTGTTGACATTGTCTGGATCTTTCTCTTCCCGCTCCTCTACCTCATCAGCCGCCACGCCTGATGAAAGCGGAAAACCGAGGACTGAAATCTGTTTTTAAGAAGTGAGACAACATCATGAGCGAACAAATGACCCACAACGGCGAATCCCACCACATCGTCAGCCCGCTGGTTTATCTCGCCATCTTTGGCGCCCTCTTGGTCGGCACCGCCGTCACCGTCTGGGCTTCGTTTATTGACCTCGGTCCCTGGAACCCGGTCATCGCACTGGCCATCGCCTGCACCAAGGCAACCCTCGTCGTGCTCTTCTTCATGCACGTGCGCTACAGCTCCAAACTCACGAAGCTCACCGTCGCCTCCGGCCTCTTCATGTTCATCGTCCTCGTCGGCATGACTCTTTCCGACTACTTCACCCGCGCCTGGGGACTCTGGTAATTGTCATCCCCGCTCCCTTGGGAACCACTTCAATCCCCTCCACAGGCCGCCATTTCGGCGGCCATTTTGCTCTGGTCGGCCATTTTCGCTCTTCTCGTTGACCGGGTCAAACTTCGCGGAGGAAAGGTTTGAGCCGACCGGGCAGGGAATCGGAAAATAGAAGTGTGAGCACTCCTGAGGCACTCCATCGATTCAGCCAAGACCCCCGCGTCCGCACTCGTCGCTCCGGCCCGCCGCGTGACGGCGGCAAATGCGTCGTCTACTGGATGCAACGCGCGCAGCGCATCCTCGAAAATCCCGCGCTCGACCTCGCCATTGGGATCGCCAATGAGCTCTCACTTCCCGTTGTTATTTACTTCAGCGTCATGGGCAATTTTCCCGGCGCCAACCTGCGACACTTCCACTTCATGCAGCAGGGGCTGCGTGACATTGCTGAGGGCGCAGCCGAACGCGGCATCGGTTTTGTGCTCCGTCGCGCGCCGGAATCAACACTCGAGGCATTCCTTGAAGAGGTCAACGCCGCCATCCTCATTGGCGACGAAAATCCTCTACGCGAGCCGGAGCGCTGGCGTGCCGCCCTCGCCAAGCGCCTCACCATTCCTTATTGGACCGTCGACGCCGACGTTGTTGTTCCATCAGCCATTTTCAACCGCAGCTTTGTGCTGCTTCATCATTTCCGGCCCCATCTCAAGCGCCATCTGGACCAATTCCTTGTCGCCGGCCCAGCACCCGCGCCTGTCAAGCCCTGGCGGCCCGCCAGGGCGACCAGCTCATTCGACCTCTCGCGCGACATCACGGAAGGCTTTGCCAAACTCGACCGCGGCGTTGAACCGGTGGACACGTTCACAGGAGGAACCCACGCCGCGCTCAAACGCCTGGACCACTTCATCCGCCACGCGCTTGCCGGATATAACGAACAGCGCAACCACCCCGCCGTGGATGGCACAAGCCGCATGTCCCCTTATCTCCACTTTGGCCACATCTCGCCCATCACCATCGCGCTTGCGGTTCGCGCCGCGGCTGCAAACGGCCAATGCCCAGGCGATACCGCGGAAAAATTCCTCGATGAGCTCATTGGTTGGCGTGAGCTCGCAATCCTCTTCGTCCGTCACAACCCCAACTACGACAACTGGGAATGCGCCGAGCCCTGGGCACGAAAAACCCTCATTGAGCATGCCGGCGACCCGCGCCCGTGGAGTTATTCTCTGGCTCAGTTTGAACGCGCCGAAACGCATGACGAACTTTGGAATGCCGCCCAGCGCCAAATGGTCCGGACCGGGTACATGCACAACTACCTGCGCATGTACTGGGCAAAAAAAATCCTAGAATGGTCTCCCGACCCGGCGCGCGCCTTCGAATGGGCCGTCACGCTCAACGACCGCTACCAACTCGACGGCCGCGACCCCAACGGCTATTCGGGCATCGCGTGGGCCATTGTTGGCAAGCATGACCGTCCGTGGTTCAACCGTCCCGTCTTCGGCCTCATCCGCCCGATGAGCGGCGAAGCCATCGCCAGGAAGACCGACACGGTCACCTACATCGCCAACCATTCACCGTCAAGAAACTAAATTCTTTTCTCGAACACATTTTTTCCTGTTCTATAATGAAACCATTCCGTTCCTCGGAAATCTGTTGTTTCTGCACGTTGAATCACAAAGCCGGCAACAACCTCTAAGTTGACACTAAAGAGGAGCCAGCTTCCGGAAGATTCTTGCCCCGCGGCGTGTGTATGAAACGACTGAACTCTGACTTCCTCACAATTCGTCCTGTGCTTCTCGTGGCAGTGCTTCTGCTTGCATGCGCTTTGCCCGGTGCGCGCGCGCAGGGAAGTGGCAGCGCATGGAAGGCGGTCGGCCCCACCTCGG
>JAJXXN010000335.1 GCA_021781075.1 Acidobacteriota bacterium
GATATATTGAAGGACCAGACCGAGGCGCTGGGCGCGAGGAAGCAGGCGATCGACGCGATGCACCAGATTGTGGGCCATGCCCATGCTGTGCGCAAGGCGCTGGAGGGCGGCGACGTGGACGCGGTGGGCGAGATTCTGCATGAGAGCTGGGTGCTGAAGCGCGGCCTGACGAGCGGAATTTCCAATGCGGCGATCGACGGCTGGTATGAGAAGGCGCGGGCGGCTGGCGCGGTGGGCGGCAAGATATTGGGCGCGGGCGGTGGAGGATTTTTGCTGCTCTATGCGCCGCGTGAGAAGCAGCCGGCGATCCGCGCGGCGCTCAGGGAGCTGCGGCGGATTCCCTTCCGCTTTGAGCACGAGGGGAGCAAGATCATCTTCTACAACCCGACGACGCTTTACGAGGACGAGTTGGATTAAGCACGCAGCGGACCCGAGCCGGTGGCGCAAGACGAGGAGCAGCAATGAAGGCAGTGATCCTTGCCGGGGGAAAAGGCACCCGGCTGGCGGAGCGGGCCAATGGCCTGCCCAAGCCGCTGGTGGAAGTGAATGGCAAGGCGCTGCTCGATTATCAGTTGGAGCTGTTGGCGCGTTATGGGACCCGCGAAGTGGTTTTGCTTTGCGGATTTGGCGCCGAGGCAGTGAGGGCGCATTGCGGGGATGGCAGCCGCTGGAAATTGCAACTGAAGTATGTGAATGAAGTTGCGCCGCTGGGCACCGCGGGCGCGGTGGTGGCCGCGCTGCATGAGTTGCCGGAGGAGTTTCTGGTTCTTTACGGCGACACGGTGCTGGATGTGGACCTTGCCCGCTTTTGGAAAGCCCATGCGCAGAGCGGTGCGCAGGGGACACTTTTTCTGCACCCCAATGACCACCCCTGGGACTCTGACCTGGTGGAGTGCAACGCCAGCGGAAAGATTCTTGCCATCCATGGCTACCCACACCCGGAGGGGAGCAACCTGCCGAACCAGGTGAACGCGGCACTTTATATTTTGAAGGCGGAGTTGTTGCGCGGGATCCCGGTGCCGGAAAAGCCGTTGGATTTTGCAAAGCATCTTTTCCCGGAGCTGCTGAAAAAGGGCGCGCATCTTCACGGCTATCGCAGCCCGGAGTACATCAAGGATGCGGGGACGCCGGAACGGCTGGACAAGGTGGAGCGGGATTTGCGTTCGGGCCTGGTGGCACGCTCGTCGCTGGCGGTGAAGCGGCCGGCGGTTTTTTTGGACCGGGATGGAACGATCAATGAAGAAGTGGGCTATATCCGCCGGCCGGAGCAGATGCGCCTGATTGAGGGCGCGGCGGAGGGAATCAAATCACTGGGCAGCGCCGGTTATCGTGTGGTGGTGGTGACCAACCAGCCGGTGGTGGCGCGTGGCGAATGCACGGAGGACGAGCTACGACGCGTGCATGACCACATGGAGATGGAATTGAGCCGGGCGGGCGCGTTTTTGGATGGAATTTACTGGTGCCCGCATCATCCGCACAAGGGATTCGCAGGCGAGCGCGCGGAGTTGAAGGTTGTATGCGATTGCCGCAAGCCGGCGATTGGCATGCTGGCGCAGGCGGCGCGGGAGTTGAACATTGATTTGGGGGCGAGCTGGCTGATTGGCGACAGCACGGGCGACCTGCAGACGGCCAAGAATGCAGGAGTGCGCGCGGTGCTGGTGAAGACGGGACACGGCGGCGGTGATGGGAAGCACGCGGCCGGGGCGGAGCTGGTGGCGGAGGATTTGAGGGATGCCGCGATGAAGATTGTGGAGAGAACGAAGTGATGCAGTGGGCGGGAATCATTCTTGCGGTGATTGCGGCGGTTGGGGTGCTTTCGTCGAGCGTTTTTCTTGCGCTGGCGCTGATTGGCGCGCGGAAGTTCCACCGCGACGCGCAGGCGCAGGCGCGCGAGTTTGAGGCACCGGGGGAGAGCGAGCTGCCGTTTGTCTCCTTGATGAAGCCGCTGCACGGGATGGAGCCGCAGCTCGAGGAGAACATCGAGAGCTTTTTCACCCAGGATTATCCGCAGTACGAAATCTTGTTTGCGGTGGACACGGAGGAGGATGCGGCGATTGCGGTGGCGCGGCGCGTGATGGCGCGGCACCCGGAGCGGCCGGCGCGCATCATCGTGAATGGCAACCCGCCATGGCCGAATCCCCCGGCGTACTCGTTCAGCCGGATGGTGGAGGTTGCGAAGAGCAATCTTCTCGTAACCAGCGACAGTGATGTCGTGGTGGAACGGAATTATCTGCGCGAAGTGGTGCCGCCACTGCTGCGCGAAAAGACCGGGATGCTGACCTGCGTTTACCGCGGGCTGAATCGCGGCGGCTTCTGGTCTCTGATGGACGCGATTGGGATGAGCGTGGAGATGACGGCGGGGGTGGTGATTGCGAACTGGATGGAGGGGATGAAGTTCGGCCTGGGGCCGACGATTGTGGTGCGGCGCGACGCGCTGGATGCGATTGGTGGCTACCGCAGGGTGGGCGAATATTTCTCCAACGACTTTGTGATTGGAAATTTCATTGAGGCGGCGGGTTTTCACATTGAGCTTTCGCGGCACGTGATTACGCACGTGGTGCCGCCGATGAGCTTTAAAAAAATGTGGCAACGGCAGGTGCGCTGGGCAGCGGGCACGCGGCGTTCGCGGCCACTGGGGCACCTGGGTACGGGCTTGGTTTTTGCGGTGCCGTATGGATTGATGGCGCTTGGGGCGGCGTGGATGCTGGGTCATCCCGCGTGGGGCGCGGTGGCGCTGGCGTGGACGCTGGCCAACCGGATGATCGAGGCCGAGTTGGTGGGCTGGGGGGTGGTGCGGGACCGGGTGTGCCTCACGCAGCCGTGGTTGTATGCGGTGCGCGATTTGCTCGGCTTTATTGTGTGGTGCGCGAGTTATATGCCGGGGCGGATCACCTGGCGCGCGGGATTGTTTGAGTTGATGGATGATGGGCGCGTGCGGATGCGCGACCACCAGGGCAGGGTTGTGGAGATGAAGTGAGCGTGAAGCCCAAAAGCCAAACCTTTACCGAGACGTGTAGATAAACCCCAGTGAAATCCCGCCCTTCAGGCGCAGACTCGCATTGGCACCATGGGGAGAATATTTATTTGGCAGCCCCTGTTGAGCAATCCTGCGCATTTATTTTCCGCCATCCAAAGGCCGGTCGGTCCAAAGGACCTTGTCGGCGGCGGTGGTGACTTCATAGAGCTTGTTGCCGAGCAACTGGCCGGCCTTGATCTGGTTTGTGTCCTGCGCGAAGAGCCACTTGCGCCCGCCGTTTCCCCACTGTTTTTGCAGCTCGTCCTCACTGAGGAAAACATTGGGCGCGTCGGGGTAGCAGGATCCCCAGAGGAGGGTTGATCCCTGGCCGAAAGGCGAGCAGCGCACGCCGATGATTTCCGCGGGCTTTTGAAAGAAATGGTGGGTGTAGAAGACGAGGAG
>JAJXXN010000239.1 GCA_021781075.1 Acidobacteriota bacterium
TTCGTCATTCCCATCACAGTCTTCATCGTTTTTCTTCTTCTTTATTTCAACACCGGCTCGGCAATCAAAACCATGATCGTTCTGCTGGCCGTTCCCTTCTCGGCCATTGGCGCAATCTGGCTCCTTTACCTGCTGCATTACAACATGAGCATCGCCGTATGGGTGGGCCTCATCGCGCTGCTCGGTGTGGATGCTGAAACCGCCGTCTTCATGCTTCTCTACCTCGACCTTGCCTACCACGAAGCGCTGAAGACGGGCGGCATTCACTCATGGGACGACTTGCGCGAAGCCATCGTTCACGGCGCGGTGAAGCGGCTGCGGCCCAAAGTCATGACGGTATCATGCATGCTTTTTGGGCTTCTGCCCATCATGTGGTCGGTGGGCTCCGGGGCCGACGTGATGAAGCGCATCGCGGCCCCCATGTTGGGCGGCATCATCACCTCGTTCCTCATGGAACTGGTTGTGTATCCGCCCATCTTTGGAATATGGAAATGGCATTGGGAGGTGAAACCGGCCCTGAAGCGTGAAGCCGCCCTGCTTGTGGAGGGTCCCCATGTTTAACTCGATGGGCTCGAGCGTGGGTGCGCTGGGGCGGTTTGGACTGACGGCAATTGTCCTCTGGGTTGCCCCCTCATGGCTTTTTGGCCAGGGAGCCGCACGCCCTGAGCAGCATTCTTCAAATGCGGGGCAACCCTTTGCCGAACTCGACAATGCATTGAGCCGGCGTGCGGATGAGCTTCTTGCCTCCCCAGCCCAGGCAACTTTTCCCGCGACCGGCAAAGCGGTTGAAGACGGAGCGGCAAGCACCCCGCCCGACCCGCGCCGAATGCAGCCATCGCAGTTGCCAGGCGAGAGAGGTTCGAGCATTGCGGAATCGCGGCTGAACCTGTTGCGCCCGGCGGTTGAGCCCATCCTCCGGAGGGAGAGCGTCCCCGTTGGCCTGGCCGCGGTGATCCTGGTTGAAAGTGGCGGTCGCACCACGGCGCTTTCACTCAAAGGTGCGCGGGGCCTGTGGCAATTGATGCCGGACACCGCCCGCCGTTACGGACTTCGTGTGGACGGGGTTCAGGATGATCGACTTGATCTTTTCAAGTCAACCGAAGCCGCCGCACGATACCTGCGTCACCTGTATGCGCAATTCGGCGACTGGAAACTGGCATTGGCTGCCTACAACACGGGAGAAGCCAATGTCAGTTCCGCAATCGTGAGGGCGCACTCAGATGATTTCGACCAGTTGGCACTCCGGCGAATGTTGCCGCTTGAAACCAGAATCTATGTCCCACGCGTGTTGGCCGTTGCGCAATCTTTCGGAATGACTTCGAGTGCCGGCCATCAACTGGCCACCGGCCAGGATGAAACTGTGCAGGGCGGCGAGGTATTTGCGGAATCGTCCACTCTTCGTCAGGGACAAGCACACTCACTGCCTGCCATCACTGGGTCGTCCGCAGTCCGACTGCCCACCAATTGAACAACACCCACCAAAGGAGAGAACCATGAAAAAAACAACGATAGTCAGCCTCGCGCTTCTGTCTGCCGCCCTGATTCCCGCAATCCAGCAGCTTCATGCCGCCACACAAGCCATGGATGGAGTCGTCTCCGAAACCATGTGCGGCAAGAAGCATATGATGCAGGGAAAGACGGATGCGCAGTGTGTCCAAGAGTGCATCAAAGGCGGAAGCAACTATGTGCTGGTGGTTGGCGACAAGGTTTATACGCTTGCCGGCACGCCGCAAGCCATCGCCCCCTTTGCGGGCAGGCAGGCGCATGTGGTGGGTAGCCTCAAGGACAACACAATCACGGTCACCACGATCAGCGAAGCGCAGGGCGGCGGCATGTCGCACGCCATGAAGATGTAAGACCCACCGGGACGGGAGGACCCATGAGAAAGAGTTTCGTAATCACCGCGGCAGTTGCAGCCCTGGTTGGGCTGCTGTCTGCCGGAGCATGGCTTTCTTTGAGCATGGCGATGCATGGGTTCAGCGCCCGTGCCGAGCCCTCGCGCATCGAAAGGTCATTGGCCGCCTATGCCCGTAGTGCGGCGATGCCTGCGTCGGCAAAAGCACTCAGGAACCCTGTCCCTTCATCGCCGGATGTGCTGCGCGAGGCGATGGTCCATTTTGCGGACCATTGTGCCGTATGTCATGCAAACAACGGCAACGGGCAAACAATGTTCGGCGGGGGCATGTATCCCAGGCCCCCGGACCTGCGTCTGGCAAAAACACAGGACATGACCGACGGGGAGTTATTCTACATTGTCGAGAACGGTATTCGGATGTCAGGAATGCCTGCATTTGGCGGAGGAGGCTCCACGGATGATAGTTGGAAGCTGGTGCATTTTATTCGCCACCTTCCCCGGTTGACCCCTGCCGAAGAATCCCAGATGGAAGCACTGAATCCGAAAAGCCCGGACGAAATACGGGAGGAGCAAGAGGAAGAGCAATTCTTGAACGGTGGAGACTCCTCTGCCGGAAACGCAGTGAAACACTACACGAAGGGACACAACCAATGAAACGACTGATGACATTTCTGCTCATACTCGGGAGTTTCCCCGGCGTTGTATACGCCCATAACGGGATGCAGCACGTAATGGGAACCGTGACTTCAATCACGGCTTCCAGCATTACAGTGAAGGCAACCAACGGAAGCACGCAGAATGTGTTGCTATCAAGCGACACCAAGTATCTCAGGGGAACGCAGGTAATCACGGCGAAAGAGATCAAGGTTGGCGACCATGTTGTAATCCACGCGACAATGAAGGGAGATCGGCTGACTGCGGAGGAAATCAAGGTTGGCGCAATGAAAATGACAGCTACGCAGGGATCGCAAAACAGTCCGCAAGGGCGATGAGCGCGGCCAACAATAAGCCGTGAAGCAGGAAGAAGTGTGCCAAAGCGCCTGCGTCCGAGCCTCAACCAGTATCCGCACCCGTAGCGCCTTGATGGGCGGCGCAACTCAATCAAAGCGCGCCTGTGACGACAATGCAATCGTCATGAATGGGCGCGGCGAAGAATTTTTTCATCGAACACATAATCATCCAGCGCGTTGATCTGCTCGTCCGTCAGGTATTCATGGCCTGCCATATCCGTGCCAAGAATACCGAACTTGATGATGCGCGCAAGTTCAAGGCGAATTTGAGCCTCTGGCTGATTGAGTTGCAAATGCATCAACGGCGAAGAAGAGAGGTCGGGGGGAATGCGCTTGAATCCCGCATACCAACGCGCCCGGCCTCCGGCCTCATGGCACGTGGCGCAAAGATTGGCAAAGAGAACCGCACCTTCGTGGGTTGCAGTTTGTGCCGGTTGCCTTGAAGGCACTGGAATCCAGTTGTTGCGCACCTGCGCGCGATCCGCCGCGGCGCCTGGCGATTGAATGGAATCGAGATAGGCAATCAGGTCCTCCCCGCG
>JAJXXN010000198.1 GCA_021781075.1 Acidobacteriota bacterium
CAACCGGCGCGAGCAGCCCGGTCAAAACCAGAAGCCACAGGCTCAGGCCGTCCACACCCACGTGATAATGGATCTCCGGATAGCCGATGAGCACCCTGTTCATTTCAAATTGGAATCCCGTTTGCCCGGCAACAAAGTGCGCCGGCAGGTGCAGGATGAGGCCGAAGGTCAACAACGAGGTCCCCAGGGCAATGCCTGCGGAGAGCTTTTTCCACTCCGGCAGCAGCATGATCAGGGCTGCCCCGGCAAGCGGCGCGATGAGAATCAGGCTGAGTATCATTTCATTCATCGTCATCTCTCCTAGTGCGCCATCCCGTTGATTTGGAAATTGCCGAGCCAAACAGGGAGTTGATGTGTGGTTAACAGCAGGAAGAGCAGCAGTGCTGCCGCTCCGGCTGCCACCCAGGCTGCATACGAGCGGATATTGCCCGACTGCCACTTTTGCAGCAACGCGCCAAGGAATTGCGGCACTCCTGCAATCAGCCAGACAGCCCCGCCGAGAATGCCTTTTTCAACAACCCATTCAAAAACATATTTCGATGTGAGCTGGAGTGGCTTGACGATGGCCGCGCCATAGAACTCATCCACATAGTATTTGTTCAGCAGCGTTTGATAGGCGAAGGGGAGTGAGGCCGCAAGCTTCTTCGGCGCTTCCGATTTTTTGCCGTAGAGTGAGTGGGCAATGAACCAGCCCAACAGCGCGACTGCGACTGCAACGCCGCTCATGAGCCATTCGAGGCTGTGGTTTGCAACCTCTGCGCGCATGCCGACGGAAGGTTCAAGAAAGCCGTTGATCTTGATGAAACCGCCTGCGGTCGAAAGCACTGCGAGAACCACCAGCGGGCCAAGCATGGACCACGGGCTCTCATGCGGGTGGGCGTCATGCGAGCGCGATTCGCCCATGAAGGTGAGGTACCAGAAGCGGAACATGTAGAAACTGGTCAGCAAGGCCGTCACTAGCCCCACAAACCAAAGCGCCTGGCCCAGCATGCCGTGGTTGAATGTGGCAAAGAGAATTTCGTCCTTTGAAAAGAACCCGGCAAAGGGTGGGATGCCGGAGATTGCAAGGACCGCAATCGTTGTCACCCAAAATGTAACCGGCAATTGGTTCCTGAGCCCGCCCATCTTGCGCAGGTCTTGCTCGCCGTTGAGCGCATGAATGACCGAACCTGCGGCAAGGAAGAGCAGGGCCTTGAAAAATGCGTGGGTCATGAGGTGGAAGATTGCCGAGGAGTAGGCGGCAACCCCGGCCCCGAGAAACATATAACCGAGCTGCGAAACGGTGGAGTAGGCCAGCACACGCTTGATGTCTGTTTGCACAAGCGCAATGGTTGCCGCAAAGATTGCCGTTGCCGCTCCGAGGATGGCGACAATGGCGAGCGCCAAGGGCGAGCGGTCAAAGAGGAAGTGCATGCGCACAATCATGTACACGCCCGCCGTGACCATGGTGGCGGCGTGGATGAGTGCCGAGACCGGCGTGGGGCCCTCCATCGCGTCCGGCAGCCAGATGTAAAGCGGCAGTTGCGCGCTCTTGCCGGTTGCGCCCAGCACAAGGCAAAGCGCGATGCAGGTCAGCACGCCGCCCTGCAGTGCGGGATGCGTGGCAAGGTTGGCGCTGATTCCGGAGAAACTCAGGGTCCCGAAGGTGCCGATGAGCAGGAAGATTCCCAGCAAGAATCCAAAGTCGCCAATGCGGTTGACGATGAATGCCTTTTTGCCGGCATCGGCGGCGGAGTCCTTTTTATAGTAGAAGCCGATGAGCAAGTAGGACGCAAGGCCCACGCCCTCCCACCCGACGAACATCAACAGTGCGTTCTCCGCAAGCACAAGGACCGTCATGAAGAAGAGGAAGAGGTTCAGATAGCTGAAGAACCGCCAATAACCTTCCTCGTGGCCCATGTAGCCAACCGAGTAGACATGGATGAGGAAGCCGACCCCGGTGACGACAAGCAACATGACCAGCGAGAGCTGGTCAATGGCAAAGTCGAAGCCGACATTGAAGTTGGCCACATGAATCCAGCCAACAGGGCAACGCTCGATAAAGGTCTCCGGGACTGACGCGGAAACAAAATCAACCCAGTTGAGCGCGACAACAAGCAGCGAACCGAGCGGCAAAAGCAAGGCGATTGTGCTCACCAGCCACTTGGGCAGGCGCGAGCCAAAGAGCCCGTTCAGCACGAAGCCGATGAAGGGCAAAAGCGGAATCAGCCAAAGATGCAGTAAACCGGTCATAGTTTCATCAGGTCGATCTGGTCGACGGCCAGCGTTGCGCGAGCGCGGAAGACGGAAATAATGATGGCAAGGCCCACGGCCGCTTCAGCCGCGGCCACCATCATCACGAAGAAAACAAAAACCTGCCCTTTCACCGGATCCCACAGGTGGGCGAAGGTGACAAAGGAGAGGTTGACTGCATTGAGCATCAATTCAATGGACATGAATACGGTGATCAGGTTGCGCTTGACAAGAAACCCCGTCACTCCCAGGGTGAAAAGCACTGCGCTCAAAATCAGATACCAGCTAAGCGGGATCATCGGCGGTCCTTTCGTTCCTCTCCGTCGCCACGGCGCGCCAGTGCCACCGCGCCCAGAATGGCGATCAGCACCAGGACTGAAGTCACTTCAAAGGGAAGCACCAGTTCCTTGAAAAGCACGGCACTCACCTGCTCGGTGGATGTGATTTTGTCGCCAAGCATCGCATTGCCCAGCCCCTGGGCCTTCAGAATCACTGAAGCGATGATGGCCAGTATGGCCACCGCCGCCGGAAAACCAACCGACCACGATGCCTTGCTGCCCAGCGTGCGCTCCTCGCGACCGGCATTCAGCAGCATGACGACAAAGGTGAATAGGACCATGATCGCGCCGGCGTAAACAATCACCTGCGCCGCGGCCAAAAACTCGGCGCCTAGCATCAGGTACAGCACGGCAAGCGAGGTCATCACCACAATCAGCGACAGCGCGCTGTTGATGGGATGCTTTTGCAGCAGCATGTTCAACGCGCCTGCTATCGCAAGTCCGGCAAAGAGGATGAAGAGTATCAGATGCATCGCGTCCTCTTGACTACGAGTGATAAGCGAACCATAAACTGGTCCCCACAATGTTCAGGATGGACAAGGGCAGCAGGACACGCCAGCCAAAGTTCATCAGTTGGTCATAACGGAAGCGCGGCAGGGTCCCACGCACCCAGACGAAAAGGAAGAGAAATGCGAATACCTTGAGCACAAACCAGAAAATGGGGCCAAGCACCGTCAGCACTGTGCCAAGCAACCCGGCCGTTGGAAAATTCACCCAGCCCTGCAATGGGCTGGACCAGCCGCCCAGAAAGAGCATGGTGGCGACGCAGCCCACGGTGATCATGTTGGCGTATTCGGCCATGAAAAACATGGCGAACTTCATC
>JAJXXN010000029.1 GCA_021781075.1 Acidobacteriota bacterium
AACACAACCAGCGGCACAATGCTGCCCAGCGAGCTGATGTTGTTCAGCCACTTGCCCGCATCCACGCCGCGAATATTCAACAGCGTAATCAGCACCAGCCAGCCAACCGCGAAGGACATGAAGTACGCCGGGCTGTTGGCCAGCACCTGCCCCCGCGCGCCGAAGGCAAACAACACACTGGCCGCGCCAAAGTACAGCACGCCGGGGAAGAACGGCAGGTTGCTCATCCAATAGGCCCACGCAGCGATAAAACCGCTCGCCTCGCCGAAGGCCTCGCGGCTCCAGATATACAGCCCGCCCTCCTCGGGATGTCGCGAGCTCAGCTCAGACACGCTAGCCGCCAGCGGAAGGAAAAAACACACCAGCGCGGCAAGCCAAACCACCAGAATGCCCGGCCCCGCCGAGGCGGCCAGCGCCGTCCAGCGGATGTTCAACCCGCTGACAATATAAAAAAGCACAAGATCGCGAAACCGGATGCCGCGCGTGAGCGTGGGTGCCGTGGCCATGGTGCACGAAGAATAACAAAGGCCGCCATCCGTGATGAAGCGGTTTTCCGCGCTTCTCCCATTCGTGCATCAACGGCCCGCCACTTTACAATCTTCAAGTCAGGCCACATTGGAATCTTTTCGAGGTGCGCACGTGGGTAAACAAGTCGTCGTTCTCGGCGCCGGTCGCGTCGGCAAAGTCATCGCCGCGGACCTCAGCAAAAATCATGCGGTCACAGCAGCCGACCTCAACGCCGCCGCACTTGAATATCTCGCCGCGCGCTTCCCTGTAACAACCCGCGTCACCGACCTCAAGGACCCGCAGGCCATCAGCGCAGCCATCGCCCCAGCCGACCTCGTCGTCTGCGCCGTCCCCGGCTTCATGGGATTCCAAACCCTCCGCACCATCATCGAAAATGGCAAAGACGTCGTGGACATCTCCTTCTTCGCCGAGGATGCGCTCGCACTCGACGCCCTCGCCAAATCCAAGGGCGTCATCGCCGCCGTTGACTGCGGCCTTGCCCCCGGCAACTCCGATTTCATCGCCGGCTACTACGCGGACAAAATGGAGATCGCCGATTTCCAGTTCCTCGTCGGCGGTTTGCACTTCGGCCGCACCGGCCCCAACGGCTACCTGCCCACCTTTTCGCCTGTTGACGTTTGGGAGGAGTACGTCCGCCCCGCGCGCTACGTCCGCAACCACGTGGTCGTCACTATGCCCGCCTTGAGCGAGCCAGAACTCGTCGAGTTCAACGTCGCCGGCCACAACCTCACGCTGGAGGCATTCAACACCGACGGTCTGCGCTCACTCATCACCACCATGAAGGGCCGCATCCCCAACATGAAAGAGCTCACCCTGCGCTACCCCGGCCACATCGCCTACATCGAGGAACTGAAGCGCACCGGCCAACCCTGGCACCCCGACACGTGGAAGCCAGGCGACGATGAAACCGAGTTCACACTGCTCCAAATCAACCTCACCGGCAAAATGAACGGCGCACCGAAAAAAATCTCCTTCACCCTCTTCGCCGGCTATGACAAGGAAAACCAGTTCAGCTCCATGTCACGGACAACAGGCATGACCTGCACGGGCGTCGCCCGCTGCGTGCTCGACGGCAACTTCACGCGCAAAGGCATCTCGCCGCCATCGTATGTGGGCGAGACTCCGGGCTGCCTCGATAAAATCCTGGCGCACCAGGCGTCGCGCGGAATTGTCTTTGAAAAGAAAGAATCGTAATATCCCGCGCCTTGCGCGCCGTGTCCCGCCTCAGTCCAGGTCAAACTCGCGGATGGGCTTGCCCTCGGGCGCGTCCTTCGCCTTTTTCAACGCCTCGGCAAAGCGCTTCTCCAGCAGGTCTTCCTTGTTCTTCTCCGCCTCAAGCGACTGCCGGAAGATTGACTCCTTGCGTTCATCAGCCGCCCGCAACGCCTCGTGCGCCGTCGCCAGGTCCTCAAATGTGCGTTTGCGCGGCGCGGGCGTGTGCGTGATCACCACGCCGGTCTCGCCGTCAATCCGCAGCATTGCGCCGCAATCAGGACAGGCAACTTCGAGGATTTTTTCCGTCTTCTTAGCCATACTGGAAGAATTGTAGGCCATTTGCAGGGCCCTTTGCACAGAATCCATTTGCCTTAGAATTGCGTACATCATGTACGCTTATTTATGTACATATGGTATATATTCAGCATGGAAGTCACCATCACCCAATTCCGCAAAGAGCTTTTCTCGCTGGTCAGTCAGGCGATGGACGGCGCTGAGGTCTGGATCAAGCACAAGGGCGGACGGGTTAAGCTGATGCCGGAAAAGCCCGTAACAGATCGTTTTAGCCGCGCGACTCCGATGCGGATCCTCAATCCGCCGAATGTTGATATTAACGACCCGGCGTTCAAGGCGCAATGGCTTGCTGAGATGGAAGCGGAGTGGACGAAGGATTGGGATCGCGACTTTGGGTCGGCAATAACTGGCGAGGGCGAAGAGCAAAAGAATGGCAGTGGATCGTGATCGCCTATCTTGATACCAACTCCATACTCTGGCTGGCGGAAAAGGATTATGGGCGCTTCCGCAAGAGTACGTTCCAGTTTATGCAGCAATTGGAGCTGCTTTTTTCGCCGGTTGTACTGCTCAAACTTGAATATCTTTATGAGATCAAGCGAAGTGTAATCCCAGCTCGTGACCTTCATCGCAAAATCGAGAATGAACTTGGTGTTCGACTCTGCACGCTTCCTTTTTCAGAGGTTGCCGCGGCGGCACTCGATGAGAAGTGGACGCTTGACCCATTCGACCGGCTGATTGTTGCCAATGCAAAGGTCAATGGGCTGGCGCCGCTGATCACCGCGGATGCGCAGATTGCGCAGCATTACCCGCGCGCGCTTTGGTAAAGGCAACCTGGAGACCCTGCGCCTCAGGCAGCCCCAATATTGGATAGTCCCAAGATTACGCGCCCATTACATCTTCGTCATATTCATCAATTCCACTCACGCCCACCCCTTGTCCGCCGATGCAATCCGCAAGGAGGTTCTCACATGTCACTTTCTGCAATCAGTGGAAACATCGCCACGGCCCAGGTTGCCGCCGAGGCGTACACAAAATCGCAACCCGCGCCCCAACAGGTCTCAAGCCCCAATGCGGCGCCGGACACGGTCACCATCAGTGCTGCCGCGCAGCACGCAATGGCCTCGGCCGGCGATGTGGACCACGACGGCGACAGCCACTAGGCAGGGGAAACCGCGCGAAAAAGCCCCGCGATCACGGGGCTTTTTGCGGTTGCTGGCATGTGGCTGGTTTTACTTCTCAGCCGCGGAGGCAAGTTTTGCCTCGGCTTCTGAAATCACGCGCAACGCCTCGTCATAGACCTCGGGATTGTCGCCCGCCGCCGCCCACTCGCGGTTGCCGCGCTCC
>JAJXXN010000242.1:0-13142 GCA_021781075.1 Acidobacteriota bacterium
CTGGAGATGCTCTCCATCTTCATCATCCCCGCGGGCCTCACCTACACGCTCGGCCGGCTCACAGGCTCACCGGGGCATGGATGGGCCGTGCTGGCAACCATGTTTGTGCTCTTCACCGCCGGCTTCGCCTCCGTCTACTGGGCCGAGTCGCAACCGCATCCGCTGTTGCATGGAACTGCCCAAAACGCATCCGCCACCGCGCCGGGCGGCAACATGGAGGGCAAGGAGGTCCGCTTCGGCATTGCCAATTCCAGCCTGTTCGCCACCATTACAACCGATGCCAGTTGCGGCGCAGTCAACTCCATGCATGACAGTTACTCCCCGCTCGGCGGCCTGGTGGTGATGACCAACATGATGCTTGGCGAGGTCATCTTCGGCGGCGTCGGCGCCGGCCTGTACGGAATACTCATCTTCGTCATCCTTGCTGTCTTCATCGCCGGCCTCATGGTCGGGCGCACACCCGAGTACCTTGGCAAGAAGATTGAAGCCTATGACGTGAAAATGTCGATGCTGTATGTGCTCATCTTCCCACTCATCATCCTCAGCCTCACCGCCGTCTTTGTACTTTCCCCGCAAATCGGCCTCCCGGCTTTGGGCAACCACGGCCCGCACGGTTTCAGCGAAATCCTCTACGCCTTCACCTCCGCGGTCGCCAACAATGGCTCCGCCTTTGCCGGCTTGAACGCCAACACCTGGTGGTACAACGTGGTTCTCGCAGGCGCCATGTTCTGCGGCAGGTTCCTCATGCTCATACCTGTTCTCGCCATCGCCGGCAACCTAGCGCAAAAAAAGCGCGTCCCGCCATCGCCGGGAACCTTCCCCGTGAACACGCCGCTCTTCACGGTGCTTCTCACCGGCATCATCCTGATCCTTGGCGCGCTCACCTTCTTCCCCGCACTCAGTCTCGGCCCGATCCTTGAGCACCTGCTTCTCCGCTCCGGCCAATTGTTTACTTAATCCCCGCATCCCTCAACTGATGCAATGTGAGTTGACTTCATGACAGCAAAGAAAAGTCTTTGGAATTGGAAAATCATCCGCAACGCGCTCCTGGACTGCTTCCTGAAACTTGACCCGCGGTGGATGGTCAAGAACCCGGTGATGTTCGTCGTCGAGGCGGGCAGCGTGCTCACCACCACACTGCTCGTGTCGGATGCCATGCACCACCGCCCCGGGCTTGGATTCAACCTGCAGATCACCCTCTGGCTGTGGTTCACCGTGCTCTTCGCCAACTTCGCCGAGGCCATGGCGGAGGGGCGCGGAAAAGCGCAGGCCGACACACTGCGCAAAGCCAAGGGTGAAACCATGGCCCGCAAGTTCGATGAGCAGGACGAGCTTGTTGAAATCATCAGCAGCCAGCTTCGCGCCGGCGATGTGATCTATGTACCCGCAGGCGAGTACATCGCCGGCGATGGCGAGGTGATCGAGGGTGTGGCCAGCGTGGATGAATCGGCCATCACCGGCGAATCCGCGCCCGTTATCCGCGAAGCCGGCGGTGACCGCTCCGCTGTTACTGGCGGCACAAAAGTCTTGTCCGACTGGATCAAGGTCAGGATCACATCGAACCCCGGCGAGACCTTCCTCGACCGCATGATTGCGCTTGTCGAAGGCGCCACGCGGCAGAAAACGCCAAACGAAATCGCGCTGAGCATCCTGCTCTCCGGCCTCACCATTGTCTTCCTGCTCGCGGTTGTCACCCTGCAGCCCTTCGCCATCTACTCCCACTCGGAGCAGAGCATCTTCGTCCTTGTCTCCCTGCTCGTCTGCCTCATCCCCACGACCATCGGGGGCCTGCTCTCTGCCATCGGCATCGCCGGCATGGACCGCCTTGTGCAATACAACGTGCTTGCCATGAGCGGGCGTGCGGTTGAGGCAGCGGGCGATGTCAACACGCTGCTCCTCGACAAGACCGGAACCATCACCCTCGGCAACCGCCAGGCCACGGAATTCTTCACCGCGCCTGATGTCACGCCCGAGCGCCTAGCGGACGCGGCGCAACTCTCCTCGCTCTCCGATGAAACCCCCGAGGGCCGCTCCATCGTGGTGCTCGCCAAGGAGAAATACAACCTGCGCGGGCGCGACCTCAGCAGCATTCACGCCGAGTTCGTCCCCTTCACCGCGCAGACCCGCATGAGCGGCGTCAACCTGCCCGGCGCGATGATCCGCAAGGGGTCAATCGACGCCATCACGCGTTTTGTTGAGGAGCAGGGCAGCTCGCTTCCCCAAAAGGTGCGCGACAAAGTCGAGGAGATTGCGCGCGCCGGCGGCACGCCGCTGGTTGTCGCAGAAAACGCCACCGCGCTTGGCGTGGTCTATCTCAAGGACATCGTCAAAGGCGGGCTCAAGGACCGCCTTGCCCGGTTGCGCGCCATGGGCATCCGGACCATCATGATCACCGGCGACAACCCGCTCACCGCGGCCGTGATTGCGCGCGAGGCGGGCGTGGACGATTTTCTCGCCGAGGCAAAGCCCAAGGACAAGATGGACCTGATCAAGCGCGAGCAATCAAAGGGCAAGCTTGTTGCCATGACCGGCGACGGCACCAACGACGCGCCCGCGCTGGCACAGGCCGACGTCGGCGTGGCCATGAACTCCGGCACTCAGGCGGCGAAAGAAGCCGGCAACATGGTCGACCTGGACTCGAACCCGACCAAGCTCATTGAGATTGTCGAGATCGGGAAACAATTGCTGATGACGCGCGGCGCGCTTACCACATTTTCCATCGCCAACGATGTGGCCAAGTACTTCGCCATCATCCCCGCAATGTTCGCGGCATCCTTCCCGGTGCTGAATGCACTGAACATCATGTACCTGCACTCGTCGCAATCCGCCATTCTCTCCGCGGTCATCTTCAACGCCATCATCATCGTCGCATTGATTCCACTGGCGCTCAAGGGCGTCCAATACGCGCCCCGGTCCGCGGAGGCGCTCCTGCAGCGCAACCTGCTTATTTACGGACTCGGCGGCATCATCGTACCCTTCATCGGCATCAAGGCCATCGACCTGATCCTCGTGGCCCTGCATCTGGCATAGGAGTTTGTCATGCGTTCCGTTTGGATTACTTCAATTCGCTTCACATTCGTCACGGCGCTACTGCTTGGCCTCGGCTACCCGCTGTTCATTACCGGGGTTGCGTCGTGGCTCTTTCCGCACCAGGCCGAAGGCAGCCTGCTCCTCAAGGACGGCAAAGTGATTGGCTCGGAATTGCTGGCGCAAAGCTTCAGCAGCGACAGATATTTTCACCCGCGCCCCTCGGCTGCGGGCAACGGGTATGACGCATCCAACTCCGGCGGATCAAACCTTGCTCCATCCAACAAGGCGCTTGTCGACCGTATCCAGGGCGATATTGACAGGCTGGCGAAAGAGGCTGGCGGCAAGCCCGTGCCAATCGACATGGTGACGACCTCCGGTTCCGGCCTTGACCCGGACATCACGCCTGACAACGCAGATTTCCAGGCCGAACGCGTGGCCAAGGCGCGGGGTCTCAGTCTCGATGTGCTGAAAAAGCTCATCGCCGACAACACGGCGGGAAGACAGTTCAAGATTCTTGGCGAACCGAGGGTGAATGTTCTCGACTTGAACCTCGCGCTGGACAATCTGGGCAGGTAGCAAGGGCGGGGATTGAAGCCGCGACACCCAGGGCTTGGCCTGCCCGGGTCATTGCCTCATTGCTTGAATTCACCGCGGCATGTCGCGGTGGACAGCTTTGACGTAGTAGCCGGCTTTTTTAAGGCGTTTGGCCATCTCCTCGGCCATCATCACGCTGCGATGCTGGCCGCCGGTGCAGCCAAATCCAATAGTCAAATAGCTCTTCCCTTCCGCCACATAATGCGGCATCAGGAAGAGAAGCATGTCGGTGAGTTTTGCGAGGAACTCGCCCGTCTGCGGAAATTTTCGGACAAAAGCCGCAACCTTGGGGTCGCGCCCGGTGAGCTTGCGGTACTCGGGGACAAAGTGTGGGTTGGGCAAAAAACGCACATCAAAAACCAGGTCGGCATCGAGCGGCACACCGTTTTTGAACCCGAAGCTGAGGCAACTGACCAGCAGGTGGTTCTTTTTCTCTTCCGGGCCAAAGCGTGATTGGATGTGCGCGCGCAGCTCATGCACGTTGAAATTGGACGTGTCGATCAGAAAGTCGGCAACGTTGCGGATGGGGTCGAGCACCTGTCGTTCTTCCACAATTGAACGGGCCACTGTCTGGGTACGGCGCAGGGGATGCGGGCGGCGGGTCTCCGAGTAGCGGCGCATCAAGACCGCGTCCTGCGCGTCCAGAAAGAGCACCGAGGTGGGGATGAGCTGCTTGACCGCCTTGAGAATATTGGGGAACTGGTCGAGGGTCTGCCCTTCGCGAATATCGACGACGATGGCGGCTTTTTGAATCTCATTCGAGTTGCAGACCAACTGCGCGAAATTGGGCAAAAGCTCGAGGGGCAGGTTTTCCACGGCCTGAAAATCAATGTCCTCGAAGGAGCGCAGCGCGCTGGCCTTGCCGGCGCCGCTGATGCCGGTGACAATGACCAGTTCCTTGCCCTTCACCGGAGAGGGTGTTGGCGCCAGGTGTGTGGACTTCTTCTGCCTTGTTGCGGGCTTGCGCGAGGGGGCCATGGGCACATGGTAACAGAGGCGCTGAGGGACGAAGGGACTGCGTCGCCGCGAGGGTGAGTGAAAATTCGCCTGTTATTTTCGGAATTGCGCTTTGATCTCCAATGAAGCCCGCAGTCCCTCGATCCCTGTTATTAAGGAATCTCGACTAGCTCGATCATTCCATCCCGATTGCGGTGGAGAACGAACTGCTCGTTGGCGGGAGTGTGGAAGATGAGCAGGTCGCGATCCTGGAACTCGGCCTCCTTGACCGCCTGCTCGATGCTCATCGGCCGCAGTACGATGGCGTCGCTTGAATGCAGGATGTGCGACTCCACGGCCTTTTTGCGCTGCGGAAAACTATGCACGGGTATCTCGGCCTTCACCCTGCTCTTCCGCGGCTTCTCCGCCTCGCGCACCCGGCCGTTATGGCTTTCAAGCACCACCGCATCCAATGATGGCCGCGTCTTTTGCCGCGAGACCGGCGGGGTGGTCATGGCCGTCTCTTCGCGGGGCAGGCGTTTTTTGTCCCGCTGGCGCTCATGGTTGCGGCGCGCCTGCTGCTCAATGTGAGTGAGCGCCTTGCGCAGCGCGCCCATCAGGGCCTCATCGCGTCCCATGGCCACAAGCGTCTGCTGGCGCAGCTTGAGCCGGATTTCCGCAACATGCTCGCGGCGTTCCGCGAAAAGAATGACCTCGGCGCGTGCTGTTCTGCCCAGGATGCGCCCAATGCGCTCCAATGCCTCTTCCGCATGATTTTGCATGGATTTGGTGACCCTGACCTGGCGTGCCGTGAACTCGACTTTCATGCCCATCCTCCGCGCAAATGACTTCCGTGGCTTGGTTCACACGGGAGCATGGGAGATTGAAGAAACTCTCCCAAATCGTGGAGCATAGCATATCAGGCTGGAGTGGCGCAGTGGGCGGACGCATAAGCTTCAAGCCCCATGCAGGAATCGCATGGGGCCTTGGGCTTGTCTGTTCAATCCAACCGTACGGGCGTGGTTGAATCGGGTGGTTAACTCATTGCCGGAAAAAGACCGACGACGCAAATTCCGTAGGTCATGCCGTTGGGTGTGACGGCAGTCATGTTGGGCAATGCAAAAGTTTGCACTCCATCGCCACCATAGGTTGTCCCAATAAGTGCGTATAACGTCTGGTAGCCGGAGATTAGTAGCAATCGGCCATCCGCCCTCATTCCTCCAGGCAGGATAGTACCGGCGGTCAATACGATCTGACCAATGATACAGTTGGCATTTGAGGAACTATCCACACCACTGGCAACGTTGGTGCCAAAATTTGCGGATAAAGCGGAGTTGCCGGCTGGGCCTTGCGGACCGGTGGCACCTGTGGCGCCGGTTGGTCCTGTTGGACCTTGAGGGCCAACAGGACCTATCGCGCCGGTCAAGCCAATCGGGCCTTGCAGTCCTTTCGGACCCTGCGGGCCAATCGCTCCCGTGGCGCCGGTGGGACCAGCGGGACCTTGTGCGCCTGCGGGACCAGCCGGGCCAGCGACTCCTGCCGGGCCAACAGGACCTATCGCGCCGGTCAAGCCAATCGGGCCTTGCAGTCCTATCGGACCCTGCGGGCCAATCGCTCCCGTGGCGCCTGTGGCACCAGCGGGACCTTGTGCGCCTGTTGCGCCTGCGGGGCCGACAGCACCAGTTGGGCCGACAGGCCCAACTGGCCCTACTGGCCCAGTCAAACCAATCGGTCCTTGCAATCCTATCGGACCCTGCGGGCCGGCAGGGCCTTGCGGACCCTGGAGGCCGCTCGCTCCCAGTGTGAGGACAAAGGTCCTAGAAATAAAGTCGTTGGTCATCTGCAATTGATAACTGCCCGGTGTGGTGTTCGCGGGCAAATCGCAAATGACCGTGGTTGCCGTGTAGCTGGCAACTGTGAGGTGCGTATTGCCAAGTGTGACCTGTGGCTGTGTGTGGGTATAAAAATTCACGCCCTCAATGGTGATTTGTGTGCCTGCGGCATTCGCCGCAACTGAAAAGATGGTGGGCAACTGCGCATGCGCTGAACCTACCAGGATGAGCAGTGCAAAAAACAGAGTGATCCTCTTTGCCATCATGACCTCCCATGACTTGCATTGATGAATAGGGTTGTTCGAGTGGCAAGACAGACTTGGACCATCCATGCGGGAATGGTGTGGGAAGGCAAGTTTCACTCAATGTAACCCAATGTTAATGAGTATTTTTGAGCATTGTCAACAAAATTAGATGAATTGCCAGCGCATTTCCCTGTGGAAGACACATGCGGAATGAAGTCCGCGGCGCGATTGCGGCAATGCGTTCAATTCCGCTTGCGGCGCATGTGCGTGGGCGGAATCTTGAGGTCTTCACGATACTTTGCGACGGTGCGCCGTGTGACCTGGATTCCCTGCTCATGGAGCATGGTGGCGAGCTGCTCATCGGTCAAAGGCTTGGCGGGATTTTCTTCCTCGATGAATTTGCGCACCTTGCGCTTGAGCACGACAAGCGTGGTGTCGGCCCCCTCGGAGCCATTGGCGCCCTCGTTGAAAAAGAAGCGCAGCTCAAACACTCCCCGCGGCGTATGCACGTATTTGTTGGCCACCGCGCGCGACACCGTCGAGGGGTGCACGCCAATCTCCTCGGCAACCTCCTTGATCATCATCGGGTGCAGGGCCTCAATGCCCTTCTCCAAAAAATCGTGCTGGCGGCGCACAATCACCTCACAGGTGCGCAGGATGGTGCTTTTGCGCTGGGCGATGTTGCGCATCAATTGCACGGCGGAGCGGAAGCGCTCCTTCACATATTCGCGGACTTCTTTTTCCGTCCGGGTTGAAGCGAGCAGGCGGCGGTACTGGTGGCTTAACCGCAAGGTGGGCATGTCCTCGTCATTCATCACAACGGCCCACTCATCATCGCGCTTCACAAAGGCCACGTCGGGCTCAATGAGCCTGGGCTGATCGCGGTTGTAGCGTGCGCCAGGCCGCGGGTCCAGGGTGCGGATGAAATCCAACGCGGCTTGAGCCTGCTCCTGCGTCAGACCGATGACGCGGCTCAACTCCTTGAGGTCGCGCTTTTGAAGCAACTGGAGGTGCTTGTCCACAATCTCCGCGGCCCGCGCAAAGATGTGGTGGCGCTCCTCCAATAAAAGCATTTCGGCGGCGGAAGGCGGTTCATGATCCTTGTGTTCAAAACCCGTTGCGCGCAATGGATAGATGTGGTCAAACTCGCGCTGCTGGGCGGCTATTTGGATGAGCAGGCATTCGCGCAGGTTGCGTGCCGCAACCCCGGCCGGGTCAAAACCCTGCACCAGGTGGATGGCCTGATGCAACAGACTGCCATCCAGGTCACCAGCGAGTTCCTGCTGGTGCGCATCCTGCAATTCCTCGTCGCTGTAAGGCAAATAGCCGTTCTCATCGAGGTTGCCAATGATGAAATCCGCCGCGGCGCGCAGGCGCGGGTCAATCGTCATTGCCCCCAATTGCCACGCCAGGTGATCGGTGAGCGTAGTCGGCTGAGAAAGGAAGTTTTCAAAGGACGGCTTCTCAATCTCCTCGTATTCGCGCTGCGTCCGGAAACCGGGGTCGAGGTACTCCTGGAAATACGAGCCGAAGTCAATCTCCTCGAATGGGTCCTTGACTGTTTCAGCGGCCGGCTCGCGCTCCGCGGCGGAGGCGGACAGGTGTTGGTCGAGCTGCTCTCGACGGCCCTCCACGTCGTCGAGCAGGGGAACGGACTCGTCGATTTCTTCCAGAACTGGATTTTCGACCATTTCGGCATGGATCATCTCCTTGAGCTCGAGATTGTTGAGCGCAAGCACGCTCACCATCTGCATCAGCGCCGGAGTCAGAATCTGCCGTTGCGCGACCTTCAAATTCAGTTTTGGTTGCAGTAGCGGCATCGCGTTTTCTGAGTTCCTTTGAGCCCTGTAAGTGGATATTCATCCAGGCCGGGAATGGGGTAAAGCGGAAATTGCGATTGACGGTGAGGGCTTGTCTCAAATTGAAACAGTTGGAGTTTCGCTGCAATCTGAGTGCCAAAATGACAATCGCACAAGGTAGCTTAATTCTACGCAATCCAGCTTTGGTTGTGGAGGTGCTACTTGAGCGAAAAGCCTTCGCCCAAATACACGCGGCGCACATCCGGGTCATTGCCCAGTTGGTGGGGTGTGCCGGTGCGGAAGATGCTGCCATCGGCAATGATATAGGCACGATCCGTGACGGAAAGGGTCTCACGCACATTATGGTCGGTAATGAGGATGCCGATGCCGCCGGCCTTCAAATCGAAGATGATCTTCTGCAGATCAAGCACCGCGATCGGGTCGATGCCGCTGAATGGCTCGTCGAGGAGGATGAAATTGGGCTGGATGCAGAGGCAGCGCGCGATCTCGACGCGGCGACGCTCACCACCAGAGAGCGCATAGCCCCTCGTGGTGCGGATGTGGTCCAGGTTGAGCTGGTGAATCAACCGCTCCGTGCGGGTGCGACGCTCCTCGGTTGAAAGGGCCTGGGCCTCGAGCACCGCCAGGATATTTTCCTCCACGGTGAGCTTGCGGAAGACCGAGGGCTCCTGCGGCAGATAGCTGATGCCGTAGTCGCGCGCGCGCCGGTACATCGGCGTGTTGGTAATCTCCTCTTCGTCAACCAGCACACGGCCTGTTTCCGGCTGCACAAGCCCGACAATCATATAAAAACTGGTGGTCTTTCCGGCGCCATTTGGGCCCAGCAGCCCCACCACCTCCCCACGGCTGATGGAGAGGTCAACACCGCGGACGACGCGGCGGCCTTTATAGGATTTTCCCAAGCGATGGGCGCGAAGTGTTTCCATATCTGTTGTCGGCCTGGTACAGGCTGCCCAGTAGACCTTCTCTCCTATTTCCGGGTCGTCGTCTCAGTGGTGGTGCGCACACCCTCGACTTTGACGCTATCATCGCGGCTGGAGAAAATCAAAGTTTCTCCGCTGACGGTGCCGCGCTCGGGATCGTGCAATTGCGGTGGATGGCTCACAGGGCCGGTCAGCGTATACTCGCCGCTTTCGCCCGAGTAGACGAGCTGCTCGCCGCTCGCCGTTCGATCCTGCGCATGCAGGCGCACGTGGCCGCGCGCAATGACGCGATCCACGGCAGCGCTGTTGCCTGGTTCATTCACACCCGCCGGCAGTAGGATCACATCGATTGTCTCGGCTTGGATGGTTCCGGTGCCCGTCTCGGCGCTGACGCCGGCCTGGCTTCCCCCGCTCGATAGCCAGGCCTTGCGCTCGGCCGCTGAATACTTGAGCAATCCGCCGCGGAAGCGCATCAGTTCCGGAGTTTTCGCAGCGGACGCTTTTCCGGCGATGCTTAAAAACACAGCCGTGACAGCATTTTGACCCTCGGCGACCAAAGTCTGACGGTTGCGGTTGATTGTAATGCGTGGTGCTGAGATTGAGTCATTCTGCTGCCATAGGCGTGCCTGCCCGCTAAAAACCGCATCGCCGCTTGCCTGCTGCAGTGCCGCCTGCTGGCTGACAATGTGGGTGGGGGCGCGGCCTCCAAGGCCGGCGCTTTTGCCCTGATCATCGGCCCAGGTTGCCTTCACCGCGCCATGCGCGCTGGCATCCCCCGTGACACGCGAAAAATCTATCGTATCGGCCGCCATCTCCACTCCGCCGTTGATCACTTGCGGTGCCCCGCTCAAATGGATCCACTCGCCGCTGCCCTCATACTCCGCACGGCTCGCAATGGCATGCACCGGCGCCTTGCCCGCGGTTTGCGTCTCATTGAGTTGCACATGCCCCGTGAGCGTTGCGTTTTCCAAATCGCCGAGTGAATTCCCCGTTGCAATGGCCGTTGCTTTCCCGTTGCCAACGCCGCTCCCCGGCTCCGCTTTGAACTGCGCATCCAGCACGTCACCAATGGCTGTCTGCCGTATGCCCGCTTCATTGGTCTGGTCGACCATTGCGTGCCCTTTGCCCTCAAGCGAATTCAATCTACCCTCATCGTTGAACAAGCCGGTCAATTCATCTGCTGCCATGCTTCCCTGCGTCATTGTGCCGGAGCGGGATTTGACCGTCGTGCCACCTGTCCCGTGGATTGACCTGAGAAACAAACGCTCCCGCGCGTTTTTTTGAAAGGCAAGGTCAGCCTCGTCGGATTGCCACTCACGGATGCTGCTTTCCTTTGCCGCCACACTCTCATGAACGGTAAAAAGCACCTTGTGGCCAAGGTGCGCACCACTCAATTCCCCCTCGGCATTAAAGGTCAGGCGCGCGGATGGCGCGGTTCCGTGCATCTCCCGCCCTGTCATGCGCCCGGGGCCCGCATCCGTCATTTGCGAATCAAACACCACCCCCTGCTCCAACTGCCCGTGCATGGGGCGATTATGCCCGTCAAATTCAATCTCGCCGCGCGGGGCCGACAAGCTGGAGTTGGTGGCGCTTGTAATCTTCAACGCGCCAGTTGCGCTCAGCCTCTCTACGCTGCCGTCAGCGCGAAAAAACAAAGCTGCACTTTGTGATTGCGCCGTCGTTGCCCCCTGGCGCAAATAAGCGCCGCTCAGTGTGGCAAGTTGAACATCGCGCTCAAACTCTGCATGCGCCGCATGCGCTTGAATCAAATCAGCGCCCCGTTGGAATTGCATCTGCACATTGCGGTCAATCACCACATACCCGAGCTGCGAATCAAAGAGCGCTCCATCCCCGCTGCCGCTGCCCTGCGCCAGAAGAAAATCCAAATGCTCCTTCGTTTGCGCCACACCGCTCTTCTGGTCAAAGATCAGGCCGCTCGTCCTGACCCGGATGCTGTCCGCCTCCGTGATCGCCGCCGCATTCGCAAGTGATTTGTTGTCCGTTGCGACGCCCGATACGACGCCGTGTGGTGTTGCCTTTGGGGCAATTGCGGGCGCCTGCCCCGGTTTGATCACTGTAATCTCCACCGGGCCAACCGCGCGCGCGATTCCCTCCTTTTGGTCGTACTGAAATTCCTGCCCTTCAATCCGGTCCACACGGCTGCCCTCGGCGCCATAGAGGTCGATCTTCACGTTGGAGAGCGTGGCCACCCCATCGGAAATCTGTATCACCTTTGCGGCATCAATCTTGAACAGCGTATGCCCGGCGCGGGTCTGTGTGTAAATCACATGATCGGCCTGCTGCGTGATGTTCACGCCCAGCTTTGCCGGCAGGTCCTTGACTGTGGAGTGGTTGCGCCACTTGGCCAGCAACAGCAGCGCGGCGATGGACAAAATGATCAGACCACCCACGATGAGGACGAGCGTGCGCAGGCGTTCTATGGTCAGGCGCACGGTCAGTTCCCCACGTTGAGGCGCTGCATCAGGCGCAGCGCGAGGCTTTCGCCCATCTCGCTCCAGAGCAGGCGCGCGGTTGCGCCGGAGGCCTTCTCAACGCCGTGCGCTAGTTCGATGAGATGGCGCAGGTTTTCTTCGATGTGCTTTGCGCCGGCTTCGTCAAGGTTGATTTCTTCCTCTAGGAAGGGCGCGTCGTTGCCGAAGTCGATGCGGATGTGGCCCTCCTGCTCGTAAACCCCATCATCAAAGAGCGGGCCAAAGGCGGTGACGCGGATAAGCCGGGATTGACGCGTCCAGTTGTTCTGCGCATCCGGCTCCCAAAGCCACCAGCCGATTTGAAACTCGTAGGCGTAATCATCGTGCAGAAGCTCGACCAGCTCGGCAACGGCGGCGACGGGGTCAATGCCGTGGGTGACGGTGAGTTCGCCGAGCGGGTTGGCGGGCTCGGGGGCGTCCAAGCCGAAGTTGTCATCAACGAGTTGAGGGCCGGATTTTGCCTGGGGAATGACGCGGTTGACCGAGCGATAGACGCGCTGGAATACCGGGGTTTCGCTCCAGCTGATCGGCCATACGGTTGTGGAGTAGACGCGCTCCTCGCCGCCGTGGTTCTTGAACTCGAGCAGGACGCGCGCGAGTTTGTCGCCGAGCTCGTCAAGCCGGAGATTGGGGTACCAGAGGCTGAGGTAAAGAGCGTCGGCCATACCTACATATTGTAGACGGCAGATGCAGCACGCGAAATTCCCTTGCGTGTGATTGAATGTACGGGGAGGTGCTGGATGAGAATTGCATATCTTGGCTTGGGGCGCATGGGCTCGGGGATGGCTACGCGGTTGCTTGCGGGAGGGCATGCGGTGACGGTTTGGAACCGCAACGCGGAGAAAGCACGCGGGTTTGCAGGGCTGGGTGCGCGTGTTGCACTGGAGCCGGCTGAGGCGGTTCGCGATGCTGAATTGGTGATCAGCTGCCTCTTTGATGACCACTCACTCGATGAGATATTTCATGAGGGCAGCGCGACACTCACGGCAATGCGCGCGGGGACCATTCACCTGTGCACCACGACCATCTCGCCGGTGTGCGCGGGGCGCATGGAGGCTCTGCACAGCGCGCATGGGCTTCGCTATGTGGCAGGGCCGGTGCTGGGTCGGCCGGATGCGGCTGCGGCTGGCAAACTGACACAGATACTGGCCGGTGATGCGGTCGCAATCAGTGAAGTGACACCGGTTTGCGCGGCATATGCGGAGCGCGTGGTGCCGCTCGAGGGCGCGGCCAGCGTTGCCAACAGCTTGAAGCTTTGCCTGAACTTTTT